>JAHBXU010000276.1 GCA_019636315.1 Planctomycetaceae bacterium
GAAGTCCGCATCGACGGCGAATGGATCAACGTCGACGACCAGGAGATGGACTGCGGCATCGTCGTCAATGTCGCCGACCGCACGGCGCGCTGCGTGCCCATGATCGACATCCATCGCGGCGACCCCGTGGTCATCGGGCGGCTGGGCACGCGCGTGCATCCGCAGGAGCGGGATCGGGCGGGTCTGGATGCGTTCAGCTTCATGAACAGCACGGTGTCCAGCGAGAAACCCAAGGGGGTCACCGTGCGGGACATCGCGGCATCCATGCAGCGGGCCCGCGCTGGAGACGGCAAGATCCTCCTGGTGGCCGGGCCGGCCGTCGTCCATACGGGCAGCCGCGACCATTTCTCCTGGCTGATCGAACAGGGGTTTGTGGACGTGCTGTTCGCCGGGAATGCGCTGGCGACGCACGACATCGAGCAATCGTTCTATGGCACAAGTCTCGGAGTGACTGTCGAGCAGGGGACGCTGGCCGAAAAGGGACACGAGCACCACTTGCGGACGATCAATCGTGTTCGCCGTATGGGCGGCATCCGGCCGGCTGTCGAGTCGGGCCTGCTGCAGAGCGGCATCATGTATCAGTGCATTCGGCGCGAAATCCCGTATGTGCTGGCGGGCAGCATTCGTGATGACGGACCGCTGCCGGACGTCGTCACGGATTCGGTGGATGCGCAGCGTCAAATGCGCGCGCTTTGCCGCGATGTCACGTTCTGTCTGATGATCGCCACGACGCTGCACTCGATCGCCACGGGCAATCTTCTACCGGCGCGCGTGAAGGTCGTGTGCATCGACATCAATCCAGCGACGGTGACGAAACTCGCCGATCGCGGCACGTTTCAAACGATCGGCCTGGTGACGGACGTCGAGCCGTTTCTGCGAGTGCTCGTGGACGATCTTAAGAAGCTCGGATAGGGGGCCGACCCATACCGCTGAAGCGGCCGGCCTTCCATCGCACGGTTCAGCGCACAACGCGACTCGTCGAGTCGTCGCCGGCCGAAAAAACGATTCTCGCTCCGGGTGAACCTGCAATTTGCGAGGCCGGACGCGGGGGGCAGAATGTATATCCCAGGCGCCGCTTAGGGGGAAGGTGGAAGAATCGTGCCGTTTCGCCCGTGTCCATCGGGGCCGCGCTCAGCAGTGGACCGCTCAGTGGAGCACCGGAGGCCGGCGCGGGCGACGTATCAGAAGACTCTGATGCGTTACGATCCAGCGACGCGAGCAAGTCGCACCGCGCGTCATACATGGCGGCGGCGAAACGGACGACATCGTCCGGTGGAACCGTCTCTTCAGTTTGCGTAAACGGACGTAATTCATCGAAGCAGACCCGTCGTTCGGCTTCGATCTTCCGGTAGGCCGCGTCGATGAGCCTCTGGTGGGCCGCCGCTTCCTGTTCGCGCGCGGCGAGCGACGCGGCCAGTTGCCCATGCTCTGCACGCAACTGTTCCAGTTGTCGTTGTTGCGGCGGCGGTTGCGATGCTTCGTGCTGCAGCATGCCGATTTCGGTCTCACGGTCGGAGATGGCCGCCTGGAGATGGACGATTGTCTGGTCCATCTCGGAACGAGTCAGAAAACGGCCAAGAAACATGCCGCTGAAGAATGTGGTTCCGACGAAGAGCAGGTTTCGCACGCGACGGATCCCCATCGGAGAGGGACGACGTGGCGCGGAACTTTTTGAGATGGCCCGGTAGGACATGCGGTTGACCCTGCGGTTGTCATTGGTCCCCTGGGGAGCAACCGACGGCCCGAATCCGCATCTGTCGCGGACTGCCGGGCTTCAGCGAGTTCCTGGGCCGCGTTGCACCCCGCGTTTTCCGCTTTGAGCACACGACCGTCCCCATCGGAATCTATCGAACTGAAGCATCCGTGGCGTGAATAGAAACGGTCGAACCGGAGCACTCCCTGGCGAATGCCCATTCGTCACAACCGGTAAAATTGTCAGAAGCGGTCCCCTCGCCGGCGTCACTCCGCTCGCCTGGCTCCGTTGAGGAGGGCAATTCCTGGAGCAGACGTCTAGATTCCGGCCCGCTTGCGAGTTTTCGGTCCCGCCCAGCTTGTCAGGCTCTGCGCTATGAATCCGGAACTGAGGACCAGGATCAGCGCCGCCAACAGGACAAAGCCGCTGAGGAAGGCGAATCCCCCCGGGCCGTCCGGGCCACTGTCATCAAGAATGCGGGTGATCGCCGCCCGCGCCTGGGCCCGGACCTCCGCATGTGAGTCGTCCTCGCCGACTTTGTGCAGGGCGACCGTTTTCGACCGCGCGTATCGGCCCATCTCGCCGAGAGCGGCGGCGGCGGCGGATCGAAACTCTGGGTCGTCTGTGGTGAGATTTCCGGCGACTGCGTCCAGCGCCGCCGGGCTGACCATCCGCAATCGTCCCAGGGAACGCAGCGCCTGCAGGCGGATAACGCGGTCGTGACTCTGGACGGCTTCAACCCAGAGGGCTTCCGAGCGCGCGGCGATTTCCCGGACCGGCCAGAGCTTACTGATCCAGATGCCGAGTGCACCGATCGCCACCAGGCAAACGACGGTGGGCCATTTGTGGCGTGCGTCCGTCCGCGTGACGGCTCGTGTTTCCTTATAGTGCGTGCTGAGATGTTCTGTCGGGGTGGGAGTCCCCAGTCGAAACTCATCGCTGTCGATCGGACGGGTCTTGGTCACGACTTTGACGGTCTGCGTGACTTGTGACAGGTCCCTTGCCACACTGGCCGCGTCGGGCGGTCGATCCTGCGGCTTCTTCGCCATCAGTCGCAGGATCAAATTTTCCAGTGCGACCGGACAGTCCAATGCGAGCTGCGTGGCGCGTGGTGCGGGCTCGTTGCAGTGCATGTTCATCGTGGCTGCGGGAGTGCTGCCGACAAACGGCGGCGTTCCGGTGAGCAGTTCGTAGAACACGCAGCCGAGCGCATACAGGTCGGTCTGTGGGGTAATATCTGCGCCGCGGATCTGTTCGGGAGCCATGTAAAGGATCGTGCCGGCCGTCTTGCCGGCCGTAGTGATCCGCCGCGCCGCCATCACACTCGCCAGGCCGAAATCGCTCAGCTTGAGCCGCTTGTTTTCGGTAATAAGAAAGTTAGCCGGCTTGACGTCGCGATGCACGACGCCATGTTGATGCAGATAGGACAGGGCGGAGCACATCTCCTGCCCGTACGCGACGACTTCCTCCCAGGACAACTTGCCGCGTTCCTGGAGCTCATCCTCCAGCGATCCCCCTTCGACCAGCTCCATGGCGTAAAAGCGGTGCTTGTCCTCACAAACGCCGCCGAACGAGCGCACAATATTGGGATGGTTGAGGTTTTTCAGCACCTCAAGCTCGCGTTCGAAGCGAGCCAGCACCACCGGATTCTTGACGTCGTCGGGCAGAATCTTGACGGCGACTTCCCGGTTATTCACGACGTACCGCGCACGGTACACGACCCCCATGCCCCCTTCGCCAATGCGCTCCTTCAGCTCAAACGGCCAAATCCACCGGCTGGACGTTTCCGGGGACGGTCGTCGCGGAGAATCGCCGGGTGGCTGTTGTTTCTGGACCACGAACGTGTGGGGCGCTCAAGCAGAGACAGCGTGCATTCTACTCAGGTCGCGCCCGTGGCGACTATCGGCAACTGGGCAAATTCGTCCGGGAAACTTCGGCTCCCTAATTTTTGTGCTGTCCGCGCCGATTGCACGGATAGCACCGGCTCACGGTGGTGTATCCATCAGTCGCGGGACGAGAAGGCCCTCTGCGCACTGGTCCGGCCGACACCATCTTGATACCTCCATGCCCTCGAGGGCGGCCCGTCTCCGCGATGTCCGAACAGGCGAGGGACCGGCGTGATTCCGCAACCTCGTCGAGCGACACCCCCTTGCAACGGAACTCGGCACCGGGAACAGGCAGACGCCTTGAGCAACCCTCGGCGGCTGCTCCATGGGTGACTACAATGACCCCTCCGCTTGCGATTCTCCTGACTGCCGTGAGACGTTTGTCATGTTGGACCGAAATCACAGTCGTTCTGCGTTTGCCCGTGCGTGCCGCGTGATTCCCGGGGGAGTGAACAGCCCCGCCCGGGCCTTTGGCGCCGTGGGAGGCGAGCCGCTGTTCATCCAAAAGGGGGAGGCGCAGTCACTGGTCGATCTCGACGGCAATCGACTGATCGATTACGTCGGGTCCTGGGGGCCCCATATCCTTGGTCACGGTCATCCGCAAGTGACGGCCGCGATTCAAGAAGCGCTGGTGCGAGGGACCAGCTTCGGCGCACCAACCGAAGCGGAATCGGAGCTGGCTGAGATGATCGTGGATGCGGTTCCGTCAGTGGAACAGGTCCGGCTGGTGAATTCCGGGACGGAGGCGACAATGTCCGCTCTCCGCCTGGCCCGTGGTTACACCGGTCGAGACATCGTGATCAAGTTCGCGGGTTGCTACCACGGACACGTGGATTCTCTGCTTGTCGAGGCCGGCAGCGGTGCGTTGACGCACGGCGTCCCGTCCAGTCCGGGAGTGCCCGCGGGTTGCACGGCCGACACGCTCTCGTTGCGATACAATGACGCCGCTCAGCTCGAAGATGCGTTCCGCAAGCAGGGCGACCAGATCGCCGCCGTGATTCTGGAGCCGGTGGTCGGCAATATGGGTTGTGTGCCGCCGCAGCCGGGGTTTCTCGAAGCGTGCCGCGAACTTTGTACGCGGCACGGAGCCATCCTGATCTTCGATGAAGTCATGACGGGGTTTCGTGTCGCCTACGGAGGAGCGCAGGCCCGGTACGGAGTCACTCCCGACCTGACGACGCTCGGCAAGATTGTCGGTGGTGGACTGCCGGTTGGTGCTTATGGTGGGCGAGCGGACGTGATGGCCTCGATCTCACCGAGCGGACCGGTGTATCAGGCAGGAACACTTTCCGGGAACCCGCTCGCCACCGCCAGTGGGATCGCGACTCTCAGAGTGCTCAAAGAAACGAATCCCTATGCTGAATTGGAGGCGACGACAACCCGCCTGACGCAGGGGTTGCATCGCGCAGCGACCGAAGCGGGAATCCCGCATCAGATCGCCCAAGTGGGCAGCATGTTCACCTTGTTCTTCAATCCGGACCCGGTCGTCGATTACGACGTATCACGCCGCAACGATACAGAGCGGTTCGCGGCTTATTTCCAGGGGATGCTGAATCGTGGCGTCTATCTCCCCTGCAGTCAGTTCGAGGCGAACTTTGTTTCGACCTGCCATACGACGGCCGATATCGACCAGACAGTCGCCGCTGCGGCTGAGGTCTTCGTGACCCTCTCATAATTCCGTCAATCCTGGATTGATTGACTGATCGCAGCTCCGCTCACTCGACTTCCTCGCCGCCCTGAAGTGCCTCGAATCGCTGCTGCGCGTCCTTGTACTCATAATTATGGGTAATCAGTTCACCATAGTATTTCTCGGCCGTCGGCTTATCTCCAAGTTGTTCGCAAACTCGCGCGGCCCAGTAGTAGGCATCGGAGAACATCTTCAGATCGGCATCGGGGCTCAACTCCGGCAGGGCCCGCTCAAACTGCCCGCGGGCCAGAGATAATTTGGCGTCGTGCATGAAACACATGCCCAGCATAAAGTGGGCACGCGCCTTGAGCCGCGTATGCTGCGTCGCCTTCTGCAGCAGCGGGATGGCTTGCGGCCACTTCTTGATCCGCATCAGCCGGTCGGCCAGTTCGACCTTCAGGTTCATCTCCTTGGGATACCGTTCCACACGGTGGCTGAAGACCTGCAGCTCGCGCTTGAGCAGTTCTGTGGCGAGTCCCTGGACTTTCTGCTGGTAGGCGGCTTCGTCTGGGGAGGCGGCCAGTTTCTCGCGGGCGATCGCCAGGTTGGCGCGCATCCGGTCGAGCTCGACGTCTTCAATCTGTTCCTGGATGCCCGGGTCGCCGCCTGAGACTTCCAGCGCCTTACGGAGCGTCTGGTCGGCCTCCTCCAGCTTGCGGTTGGCCCGATAGTGATGGGCGAGCTTCAGGTAATTCTCGACGATCTCCGGTTGTTTACGGATGGCGTGCTGCAGATCCTTTTCAACGGACATTCCCGGGGCGTCGGCTTCTCCGGGTTTATTCGCCAGCCGCGCGCGTTGAATGGCGACGTCTTGCGTGCTTTTGGCCTCCTGATAGCCGCCGCGCGTGCGGACCGCTTCAAACTCGGCCTG
>JAHBXU010000277.1 GCA_019636315.1 Planctomycetaceae bacterium
CGCTCACCGGCGGCTCCCGCAAACAGGCCACGTCCACATTCGATTTGAACTTCGTGGACCGGCCGAACGACTCCGCGGTGATGCGCGGCTTTAAGGGCCGTCTGGGCGGAGAGTTTCAAACGTCGGCAGGTCCGGGGTGGCACAAGTCGTGGAGCGACACGGCGACCGTCCAGCCACATGTGCTCGCACAGTTATTGCGAAAAGATCAGTCGCTCTTCCTCGTGGTTGATCGGCGGCGAACTGGCGTTGTGCTTCCGGACGAATTGAAGGAAGTCCACTATCTCTGGACCTCCCTCCCGCCCGAAGCGGCGGCTCAGGTTTCTCCCGTCGTTCTCTCCGCGGGAACAAACCTCGAATGGGTGTCGGTGGCAATGGATGCCTGGGGAAGCGACGGCCTGCTCTACGTGCTGGCAACCGATTCGCCGGAGAATGTTCTGGAATCCCTTCGTGCCGCGTGCCGCGCGGACGATCCGAACTCGATTGTTGGATTCTGCTGGCCCAGTATTGCCGCCCGGCTCCTGGAACTGCCGGACATTTCTCACCAGCCTGCCCTGGCCGGCGTCGCTGCGCTGCTCTGCGAACAAGCCGATGATCCGCAGACTTGGTTGCTCTTCACTCGCGACGACCCGGTCCAGTTGCTCTCATCGTTCGGGATGAAACAGGCCGAGGGGCAGGCTGGCGAGAAGGACGCGACGGGACAGCTCGCAGCTTCCGGAGGACCCGCCCGATGATGCCTGCCGCCCGCATTTCCGACATGCACATTTGTCCGATGGTGACCGGGATCGTCCCTCATGTTGGTGGACCGATCGCGATCGGTTTTCCCACAGTGCTGATCGGTTTCATGCCGGCCGCCCGTGTGCTCGATATGGCCGTCTGCGTCGGCCCGCCGGACCTGATCGCCAAGGGGTCGCTGACGGTCAAGATCGGCTTCATGCCAGCCGCGCGGATGGGCGACCTGACAGCACATGGCGGCATGATCGCCATTGGCTGTCCCACCGTCTTCATCGGCGACGTCGGCATGGGCGGGGCCGGAACGACGCAGGGGCGGGCGTTAAGCGCCGCAAAGCAATCCGGAATGCCGTTCTGCGAAGTCTGCCAGAAATAGGCCTGGTCGCAATATGACCGCTTCGACCTCAACATCAGCAGTGAACCTCAGCGAGTCGAATATCGACGAGTTGAGAGCACGCATCACTTCGGGGGACGCGGTCTATGCCCTGCTCGACGCGTGCGATGAACCTCGGATTCCCGCCAGGATGAGAGAGATTGGTTCCGACCGAGCCGCATCCCTCTATCGCGGCGCCGCAGAGCGAGACTACTGGGCGATTGCCCCCTACGTTGCACAGCTCGATGAGCAACTGTTGAGCTGGATCATGAACGACCTGGCCGGAAGTCCCTGGGGCGTTTTTGTTGTTGCCGATGTCAGTCTTCCACAACTCCGTAAGCACTTTCGTCGGTTCCTGCTGGTGGAAGGCCCGGACGGCCGGCAGCTTTACTTCCGGTTTTATGATCCCCGCGTGCTGCCCACGTTCCTGCAGACATGCACGCCGTCGGAAGCAGAGCAGTTTTTTGGTCCCGTCACTGGATTCGCCATCTGTGATGGACCTGTTGCACTGATGCAATTGACACGCTGAAGAAGAACAGACATCGATTGGAGGCGACGTCCACGAGGAGTCGGCGCGGCGAAGCGAGTTCAGTGAAGCGCTCAGCACGATGGCCAAACGACAATGTCACCGCATCGGCAACGGTGACGTATTGAATGACATCTCTCGTCTTCAGGCAGTTGAGATCAGGCATGTTGCGGATTCGACCGGCACAGATGCGCAAGTTTGAAGACGCCGCAACGAATCTCTTTGAGGATTCGATGTGGGACCGGCTGCAGACTTTTGCTCCGGAGCTTTGCCAGTCGGCAGGCGAAGCCCGTTGTCGCGCCGTCATCCAGCATGGCATTGAACGGTCGCAGGATTACGGGTTCACGAATCGTGGCCCCGTCCGGCTCTTCATCGAAATGATGTACGTCTTTGGTTTTGGGTTCGACGACGATCCACAGTACCCCTGGGTCGGCGAAATCCTGCGCCGAAAGCTCGATCAACAGATCCGTGCGGAGCAGCTTTATGACGAAGTCGAGCGCTTTCGACTTGCTGTTCACGGAGAGAATAATCGCATTCTCGGGCGCGTCTTCAATGACATTGCGGCATTCGCCTTACCTGCCGGATCGGACTCAAGGAACGAGGCCCAAACGGTGGACGAGTTGATTGCCTTCTGGAAGCGGTTTCACCCCGAGCGCTTTGTCTATTGCGGAGAACGCACAATGAATGCCGCATTGCGGCGGGCGTTCGCCGATGCTGCAATCATGGAGGCCAGAACCCCGGTCTCTCGCGCCCTTGTTGCCAGTACGTCGCTGCTGGTCGGCCACCGATTTGCGCAGGATCCATTATATGCCTGGATTGGGGAGTGTCTCGCCCGGGATGAGAAGAAGGATGAGGAACGGTTTCTCACGCTGCATTCCCGCGCTTGCGGATATCTCCGCGTCTGCGCGGAACGCTTTGAGAGGGCCTGACGCATGCCAGTGTTCGGCTGTTCCAAACCTTCAAGTGGAAACGGCGCAGCTCCGGTCTGTTCCGCGCAGAGTCCGTGCCCCATGGATCAGTCAAAGTACCCGGGTGAACGCGGGGTAAAGGATGCAAAACTCCCGGACGGACGGCTTGTATTTCCGAATCTGGGCAATGACTTCGAAGTTCTGGGACCTTCCACGCCGTCGTACAATTGCATTGCGCACACGTTGGGAGACAACTCAAGCTGGGTTAATCCGGAAACAGCTCCCGGCCCGAATCCCTTGAGTGACATGGATAAGATTTACGCGTCGAAAGGTTTTAAGCGTTCTCCGAATATGAACTACGCACCGGAAGCCGGTAAGGAGAAAGTCGTGGTGTACGCCACGAAGAAGCCGGACGGTTCGATTGACACAGTCACGCACGGTGCCATTCAGGATTCCCAGGGGACATGGGAAAGCAAGCTGGGCCAGGGGCCAAAGATCCGGCACCGAAGTCCCGATTCGATCAGCGGCCCCGTTTATGGGGAGCCGGTTGCAGTCTACGAGAAATGAAGCGGATCACCTCCTTTGCGTGTTGGGTCGGTACCGCCGCCGCGGCAATTTCCACGGTGGCCTGCGGGCCCGTCAGTGATCGGAAGGAAACGGAACAGGCAGCCGCCATGAAAGCCAACGAGAAAGACGTCAAGAAAAGGTTCACCGAACTGGTCGAAGCGTGGGATCGCCATTGCCAGGCGTCGATGTTCAGTTCCAATATCAACGACTATCTGAACCACGACGCGTTTCAGGAGCTGGTCGCACTCGGCGCACCCATCATTCCCCTGGTCATCGAGCGCTATCGACGGGACGATGACCCCCGGTGGGGATTCCTGCTGGAAGAAATCACGCATGCCGGTCTCTCCGACAATCGCCGCAGTTTTCAGCCGCAGGAGATGAAGAAACGCTGGCTGGAGTGGTGGGATAAGAAACAAGCGTCCGCCGTACCGTAAACAGACTCGCATGCAACGAGTTTCCTGGCAGGAGAACCATCATGGCACAACCGCTCCGTTTTCTCGTCACCGAACCGTTCCGCCATCAGCGGCCCGAGTATGTAAGGCGGGTTGCTGTCGAACATGGGTTTGAGTGTCGCACGCGGCAGGGGACCAAAGAGTCGGAGATCTGGGTCCGTGAAGATGGGAACGGCGGATACTGGATCATTCGCATGGACGCGATGGGGCACGACACGCGGTTTCATTTCGGCGCGCGGCCGCATTATCACAAGAACTGGGTCGACTCTGACGCCATGCTCCGCCAATACCTGATGCGCTTTACTCCGGGAGCGTCCGTGTACAACGACGACGGCGTCCTCGTCGGACTGGCGGGAGGCTCCGGCGACATGCACCCGGATCAGAAAGCAAAGGTCCAGCATATTCCTCGATAATGTCTTGCCGGTCGCCGGGCTCTGCGGCGATCTTTCTGCGGCTGCCTGAGAAGTTCGTTTCCTGGTCATCGACAACGAGGGAGCAAGAACAATGGCAAAGCAAGTCAGCGGCAAGTACTGGGTCACGTGGGCCGACACGCACGCCAAAAACAGCACCAGCATTGACGACCTGGATGCAGATTTTAAGAGGAAGCTCAAGGAGTTCATCCAGGCGCTCGAGGCCGGCGGCGCGACGGTCAAGGTGGAAGCCACAAAGCGCAGCGACAAACGCGCCTATCTGTTCCACTGGTGCTGGAAGATTGCACTCGGCAAGGCCAAACCGTCCGAGGCAACAACCAAAGGGGGCGTCGACATCCAGTGGGATCACGGCGATGCCGCAAAAAGCAAGGCCGGCGCCCAGGAGATGGTGAGCGGGTTTGGACTGGCGGTTCCTCCGAAAAGCACCGTCGCGCCGTCGCTTAACAGCAATCACATTGCTGGCAAGGCCGTCGACATGGAGATCACCTGGGCCGGCACGAAGAAGTTCAAGAACAAGCAGGGGAAAGAAGTCGAAATTCCCTACATGTCGAATCCCAACATGAACACCAAGCTCCACGAACTGGGAGCGACCTATGGTGTGAAGAAGCTCAAAACCGACAGACCTCACTGGTCGCACAACGGGACGTAACGCCCCCGCGGTGTCCGGCAACAAATGGTCGTCGGCGTTTACGAGATGTCGTAGGCAAACTCGCCCGCGTCGCACACAGTGATGTGCACGCGGTCGATCGGCTGGCCTTCGCCGATGCGGCTCAGGAACTCCGTCGACAGTTGCGGGAGCAGCGACTTGCGGAGAATGTGGTCGATGTTCCGAGCTCCCGTGTCGACTTCGGTGCAGCGCGAGGCGATGGTGTTCACCAGTTCGTCCGAAAAATCGAACGACGCCCGGTGATGCTCGCGCACGCGGCGGCCGATCTTGCTCAGCTTGAGACGAATGATCTGCTTGAGGACATCGTCGGCCAGCGGATAATAGGGGACGACGGTTGTCCGGCCGAGAAATGCTGGTTTGAACGTCTTCAAGAGTTCCGGAAACACGGCGACGCTGAAGCCTTCCGGATCGGGGGCCGTGTCCGGATCGCTGCACAGGCTCTTGATGAGATCGGTCCCGGCGTTGGAGGTCATAATGATGAGCGTGTTGCGAAAATCGATGTCCCGCCCCTCGCCGTCCTTCATCTGCCCCTTGTCGAATACCTGGTAAAAAATGTCCTGCACGCCGGGGTGGGCCTTCTCCATCTCATCCAGCAGGATCACGCTGTACGGCTTGCGGCGCACGGCTTCGGTGAGCACACCGCCTTCGCCATAACCGACGTAGCCGGGCGGTGATCCCATGAGCAGTGAGACCTTGTGTTCCTCCTTGAACTCGGACATGTTGATGGTCGTCATATTCTGCTCGCCACCGAAGAGCAGTTCGGCCAGCGTGATGGCGGTTTCCGTCTTGCCGACGCCGCTCGTCCCGACCAGCAGGAACACGCCGACGGGCGTGCGGGGATCCGTCAGATTGGCCCGGGACGTCTGAATGCTTTGTGCAATCACTTCGAGCGCGTGCGATTGTCCGACGATCGCCTTCTCCATCAGTCCCTTGAGCCCCAGGATGGTTTGCACCTCATCGGCCACCATGCGGCCCACCGGAATGCCGGTCCAGGAGCCGACGGTTTCCGCGACGGCGTTCCGATCGACGTAAGGGTGGATCAACGGCGACTCGCCCTGCAGTGAGCGCAGTTCGGCTTCGGCCTGGCGAAGTTCCGCGATCACGGCCGCGCGATCGACCGGGGGAGTGGCTGCCGTCGGCTGGTTTGATGTTGCCGATCCGGCCGCGGCATTGTCGGATTTCTCCGCGTCTCCATTGGTTGCGTCGGGGTTGCGGAGGTGACGAATCTTCAGGACGAGATCGCGCTCCTGTTGCCAGCGCTCCTGCAGTTGCTGTAAACGGGCTTCGAGATCGGTGCGTTCCTGTCGCAGTTCGGTGAGGCGTACTTCATGTTGTGCGCCGGACTGCAACTCGCGTTCCAGGATTCCGATCAGCACGTCGGTGTGATCGAGTTGCCGCTGACAGTCTTCGATGGGCGGCGGCGTGGAGTTCAGCCCCAGATTGATGCGCGCACATGTCGTGTCCAGCAGACT
>JAHBXU010000278.1 GCA_019636315.1 Planctomycetaceae bacterium
TGAACTTCCCGTAGCGCGATCAGGAGATCCTCGCGCAGGGCCGTCGGACGGGTTTGCCCCGGGAGATACTGGTCATCGATCCGCCCCCGATAGAGCACGTTCAATTGGCTGTCGAGCAGAAACACCTCGGGCGCCCGTAGGACGCCGTATCGGTCGGCCACTTCATTGCCGTAGTCTTTGGCAATCGGGAATCGAATGCCATGTTCGGCGGCATACGCCTGGATTTCTTCGAGGGTGTCCTGTTGATTGCTGTTGACGCCGAGGAAACGGATGCCGATTGCTTCCGGTGCATCCATCATCTCCGCCAGTCTCCGACCGTAGAGGCGAGCCAGAGGACACTCGGTGCCCAGGAAGCACACGATCGTCAGCGCGCCGTCAGGACCAGCCGGAGAGAGTTCCACCTCGCCTCCCCGGGCATCCGGCAGGCGAAAGTCCCGGTCCAACGACCGAACCTCCTCCGGGGCGAGTTCGGCCAGCGCGAATGGGCCGATGGTCAGTAACGCGATCGCCAGAGCAACGGTTCGGAACGCACAACGATTCATCTTCACCTCGTGCGGTGGATCCGCGTGACCGAGAGCAGCACGGTTCCCTTCCTGTCCGTCCGACAGAAACCAGGCCTCGTCTCTGCCCTTTGCCGCCACGCGAGCTCGGGCGGTTTGCCGATGGTCTGAGCACACCATCGGCATAAGCGATTGTCCGGCAAGGACATGAAAACCGATGGCCCGATCCGGAGTCGCCCGCTGTCTGCAAGACAGAAGCAATTTTCGCGTTTGTCCCCCCCGAAATCAAGTTGATGAGGTGATGCGTCAAACACAATGGTGTTGGAGCGAAGTTCGGCAGATTGAGCGAACGTTACGTGAGTGCAGGGCGCCGACGAGAGTCTCTGCAGTCAACCGTGACGAACCCCTAAATGCAATCAGCGAGGGTTGTCTGCTTGAAGTGAGCGGCACGCGTTCTCAAAGTATACGGCCGTACCGGCCATTCTGAGCGTCATCAGGCCAAATCCGCCTCGACCATGACCGAGCACCTCGATTGCTCCTCGCTTGATGAGTTGTGCTTCTCACAATTCCGCTCTCTCTGTAAAGCGAAGCGGCGGACAGGACCTGCGAGCGATGATCGATCGTCTCGGCGAACAGCGATCCAGCGACCTCGGCTTTCGAGCGATTGGCAGACCGCCTACAATTCGCGTTCGCCATCCCGGATCGTTTGCAGAGCCTGCGCGTGACGACGAGTGGATGACAACAGCGGGTACGCTTCGGTGATGGTTCCTCTCTGGAAACGTAGGACAGGACGCGAATCGTGAAGGATCTTCGTATCGACAAACTGGCGGAGACGTTGCTCGATCACAGTTGCCGGCTCCAACCGGGCGAACGCGTTCTCATCGACGCCTACGATTTGCCGGACCCGTATCTGGTTTGCCGTCTGGTCGAAATGGCCGCCGAACGTGGCGCAGTGCCCTTTGTCAACTGGAAATCCAATACTGTTCTCCGATCGCTGTTTCGGACGGCGACGGAAGAGGGGATGGCGCTCGCTGGAAAGCTCGATCTGGAGCAGATGAAGCAGATGCAGGCTTACATCGCCATCCGGGGAGCTGCGAACAGCAGCGAGCTCGCCGATGTCCCCGGCGAAAAGCTCGATCTCTATCAGAAGCACTGGTGGAAGCCGGTCACGGACCACCGGATCAATCATTCCAAATGGGTCGTCCTCCGCTATCCGACATCGGCCATGGCGCAATCGGCCAAGATGAGTACGGTCGCGTTTGAGGAGTTCTTTTATTCCGTCTGCACCGCTGACTACGCTCAGATGGAACGTAATCAGCAGCCGCTTCAGCGGTTGATGGAGGCCACCGACATCGTCCGCATCGTTGGCCCGGGCACCGATCTCACGTTCTCCATCAAGGACATTCCGGTCATCGCCTGCAACGGCGGCCGCAACATCCCCGATGGGGAAGTTTTCACCGCTCCGGTCCGCAACAGTGTGAACGGGACGATCGCGTACAACACGCCCTCGCTGTATCAGGGGACCGTCTTCGAAGGGATTCGCTTTCAGCTTGAGAACGGCCGGATCGTCAATGCCGAATGTCGCAACGAAACGCAGCGTCTCAACGCGATTCTCGACAGCGACGAAGGATCCCGATACATCGGGGAATGGTCGCTCGGCTGCAACAACCTGATTCGTAAGCCAATGCTGGACACGCTGTTCGACGAAAAGATCGGCGGGTCGCTGCACTTCACGCCGGGGCAGGCTTATGAAACGGCCGACAACGGCAACCGCAGCCGCGTCCATTGGGACCTGGTGCTGATTCAGACTCCTGAGTACGGCGGCGGCGAAATCTACTTCGACGGAAAGCTGATCCGCAAAGACGGTCGTTTCCTGCCGGACGACCTGCAGCCGCTCAACGAGGGACTCGCGGCAACCTGAACGGAAATGATTGGTCGACCGCACCCGTCCGAATCCGCTGGACTCCTCCCCTGCCCGCCCTGAATTCCGATGACGACGACCATTCTCTCCGCCTCCGTCAGTCCTTTCCTCCGACTTCATCCCGACGACAACATCGTCATCGCTCGCCGTCAGGCGTCAGCAGGCACCAGCTGGTCAGACGGCAATGGCGCCGCTTCGGTCACCAGCAGTGAACCGATCAACCTCGGCCACAAGATGGCCATCACCCGCATCGCCAAAGGGCAGCCGGTAAGAAAATTTGGCCAGATGATCGGCTTCGCCAGCGAAGACATCGAAGCCGGAGATTGGATCCACGGTCATAATCTGGGCATTGGCGATCTGGGACAGAATTACGAATTTGCCACCGCCGTCCCGCCGCAACCGGTCGCGGCGGAACCGCGGACGTTTCTCGGCTATCGCCGGCCGCACGGCAAAGTCGCCACGCGGAACTACATCGGCATCATCAGCACGGTGAATTGCTCAGCGACGGCATCCAAGTGGATCGCTCAGGCCTTTAATGACGAACTCCTCGCCAACTACCCCCACATCGACGGCGTCGTCGCGCTCGTCCACAATGGAGGATGCTCCTTCCAGTTCGACGGACCGGAACACCGCTTTCTCGCCCGCGTCCTCGGTGGCTTCGCGCGGCACCCCAACATCGGCGCCTATCTTGTCGTTGGACTCGGTTGTGAAGCGTCGCAACCGTCCTATCTGGTCGACCAGTACGACCTCGTGCAATTGAACGTGCCGGGAAAAAAAGAGCTGCTCCCGCTGGTGATGAACATCCAGGACGAAGGGGGCGTCCGGAAGACGGTGGATCGCGGCATCGCCGTCCTCAAGGACATGCTGCCCGAGGTCAACCGCGTGAGCCGCGAGCCGATCCCGCTCAGTGAACTGATCCTCGGCACGGAATGCGGCGGCAGCGACGGCAACAGCGGCGTGACGGCCAACCCGGCCCTCGGCGTCGCCAGCGATCTGCTCGTCGCCCACGGCGGCACGTCGATCCTCGCCGAGGTGACGGAGATTTACGGCGGCGAACACCTGCTCACACGACGGGCCGTCAACGAAGCGGTCGGCCGCAAGTTGATCGAACGGATCGAATGGTGGATCGACCATGCGGCCAAGTTTGGCTCGGTGATCAACAACAACCCGTCCGTCGGCAACAAGCTCGGCGGTCTGACGACGATTTACGAGAAGTCGCTTGGTGCGATCGCGAAGGGAGGCAACGCTCCGCTGCAGGCCGTGTATGAATATGCCGAGCCAGTGACCGAGAAGGGCTTCGTGATAATGGACACGCCCGGTTTCGACCCGGCCTCCGTCACCGGAATGATCGCGGGCGGTGCGCAGATCATCACGTTCACAACGGGCCGCGGGAGTTGCTTCGGCTGCAAGCCGGTGCCGACGATCAAGATCGCCACCAACACTCCGATGTTCGAGCGGATGCAGGACGACATGGACATCAATGCCGGCCGCATTCTCGATGGCGCGTCCGTCGAGGAAGTCGGCGATGAGATTTTCGAGAAGATTATCGCTGTCGCCAGCGGCGAAAAGACCAAGAGCGAAGCCCAGGGCATCGGCGATGAAGAATTCTGCCCCTGGGTGCCCGGACCGGTGCTGTAAACGCTCAGCGGAAAGCGGCACTGCGGTACAGGGCGGCTTGTCCGCTCATGTGGTGGGAGGCCTAACGATGAGTGATGTCCAGCAATGGCTTGCTCGTCGGTGATCAGGAAGACTTCACGAGCGGAGACGTGTTGACGTCGACCGGTCTCCTTCGGTAGTGACTGCGCTCGCATGGGCGGAATAGCCGCCCGTGGCGCCTGGCGTTCAGACTCGTCCTTCGGCGATCAGTGCGATGCCCGGACGCTGCTGGTCACGGCAGGTGTGATAGTGCTCGATCAGAAGCGGCTTCTTGTCTGGTGTGTCGATCAGGATCGTGTCCAGTTGCCAGGCCTTCAAGATCGGCTCGGTGAAGAGGCGGGCCGTGTCGCCGGGGAGTACGGATTGATTGAGATAGCTGCGGTATCCGATGATGCCGAACAGCGGCAGGCCATAGTCGTGTATGGCGTTGCGCAGCGAGTCGCCGGATTCAAAGAGCCCCGTGCACTGAATCAAGACGACCGGAGCCGCGCCCCCGACATGTAATCCGGCCGCGACGGCCCAGGCTTCGCCTTCGCGGCACACGCTCACAAGCGTCAACTGCGGCGACTGATCAATCGCCGGGAACCATTCCCCCAGGGTGCTGTCCGGCAAGCCGACCACATGGGTCACCCCGGCCTGATGCAGCGCGGCGACGAATTCGTCTGCGGTAAACATGATGCCGACAGCTCGTGGACGTTCGATGGACTTACTACGGCAACTGCGTCACTCCCATCAGGTAGCGGTCGCATTCGCGGGCGGCCTCGCGGCCTTCGTTGATGGCCCACACGACAAGCGACTGACCACGGCGGCAGTCTCCCGCCGTGAAAACTCCTTCCACGTTGGTCGTGTATTTGCCGTATTCTCCGGTGTACCAGGACATGCCGCCGCGGCCTTCGCGGATGTCGACGCCCAACTGCGCCGCAGCCGGAGACTCCGGCCCGAGAAATCCGAGCGCGAGAAAGACCAGATCGCAGGGCCACTCACGTTCCGAGCCCTCCACGCGGCTGAAGGGAGGGCCGTTCTCGACGGGCTTCGACCAGTCGAGCAGCGTCGTCCGGAGCGCCCGCACGTGACCCTGCTCGTCGCCCAGAAATTCCACGGTTTCGATGGAAAACTCCCGCGGGTCCTCGCCGAACACGGCTTTGCGTTCTGCGTGGCCATAGTCGACGCGGAAGATGCGTGGCCATTGCGGCCAGGGGTTATTCGCGGCCCGTTCCGTTGGCGGTAGTGGGACGATTTCGAAGTTGACCAGACTCTTGCAACCGTGCCTCATGCTTGTGCCGAGACAGTCGGTTCCGGTGTCGCCGCCGCCGATGACAATCACATCCTTGCCCGCGGCATTAATGAACTGTCCGTCCTCGTGTTTCGAGTCGAGCAGGCTCCTGGTGTTGAGCGTGAGGAACTCCATGGCAAAATGGATTCCCGCCAGTTCGCGTCCGGGAACGGCCAGATCGCGCGGTCGCGTGGCGCCGGTGGCGAGAACAATTGCGTCGAACTCCTCCTTCAGTTGGTCGCCTGATTTATCTTTGCCGATCTCGCAGCCGGTGACGAACGTGACTCCCTCCTGTTCCATCAGTTTGACGCGGCGCTCGACAACTCGCTCCTTCTCGAGCTTCATGTTGGGGATGCCGTACATGAGCAGACCGCCAATGCGGTCGGCCCGCTCGAAGACGGTCACGCTGTGCCCCGCACTGTTGAGCTGCGCTGCCGCGGCGAGCCCCGCCGGCCCGGAGCCGACGACGGCGACCTTCTTCCCGGTTCGCTCCTTCGGCGGCTGGGGGACGACCCACCCTTCCTCAAAGCCGCGGTCGATGATGTTCCGTTCGATCGTCTTGATCGCGACCGGCGGCTCGTTGATTCCCAGCGTGCAGGAACCTTCGCAGGGAGCAGGGCAGACGCGGCCCGTGAACTCCGGGAAGTTGTTCGTCTTATGCAACCGGTCGAGCGCTTCCCGCCAGTCGTTGTGATAAACGAGGTCGTTCCACTCCGGGATGAGATTGTGCACGGGACACCCGGCCGCCGCGCCGGC
>JAHBXU010000279.1 GCA_019636315.1 Planctomycetaceae bacterium
GTCGCAGTCGGCCGTCACCCGATTGAGAAGCCACCGGTCGTTCGGTTGACCATCCGTAACAGAAACTGCCCCTGCGAATCGCTTCCTCGCCAGTTGCACGGCACGTTCGTCGTGGGCTCCACCGGGATAGGAGAACCAGGTGAAATGCGGTGCGGGGAATCTCATCGCCAGATCGGTCGGAACCGTCATCTCCCGGTTCAGCGCGTCATCATCCAGGTCCGGCAAGTTGGGATGTGAAATGGTGTGCCACTGCAGTCGTCCGCCCCACCTCGTGAGCTCGTCCAATTGCGACACGTCCATATGGCGGGTCATCGGCTCGCCCGGGTCGAACAGGTTCCACCTCCCAATGCTGCCGCCGATCACAAAGACCTCGAATGGCACGCCGTGGGCTTTCAAAACAGGCAGGGCATGACGGAAGACGTTTTCGTATGCGTCATCAAATGTCACCACGACCTGCTTGTCGGGCGACGTGTAGTCATCCAGAGAAACGAATGTACGATGTTTGAGGTGTGAGAGATGTCGATTCAGATCAGCCGGCGTGATCCACCAGATCGTGGGGGTGATGATGTCGACCTTATGGTACATCAGGATCATGAGTTGCTGTCCCGCGGGGCCTCGACATGACGATCATCGCCCGTGTGACGAACGTATCCCGATCCGTTGTCATCGGACAAGACGGCGGCATAGAAGTCGCGAAGCCGATACAGCTTGCTTAGCGCGCTTTCCGATAGCCAGGGAATCTTCATATCAAACTTTGTATGAACGCCGTATCCGCCGACAGAGATATAGTCGCTCAACCGGCGAAGTCCAGGATTGAAGCAGAATCCATGCCAGTCGCCTTCCTCACCGAAGTAATCAGGCGCTAGCCGACGCCACTCCGCCTGACCGCTCCGATAGATGTGAGGCTCGAGCGGATGGCCCATCAGGTCGCTCAGTGCCCGGATCTGCACTTGAATACACTTGGGATTCTCCTGAAGGATGTCGAGTGATTTCTCGATATATCCGGATCGGTAGAAATTCCAGTCGTCCTCCAAATGAAATACGTAGGGCGTCGCCACGCGCGAATAGGCATAGTCGATTGCGGCGATTTGACCGACTCGGACGCCTGTGGAAATCCATTCGATCGGCTGTCCCTCGAGCTTGCTGCGGACCGACTGCGGAACCTCCGGTCCATCCTCCACGACGATCATCCGGTCAATTGGCGCTGCGTTTGTGGCAAAGAAGCTTTGCAGCGTATCGACAAGCAGGTCGTGCCGTCCACAACTTGTGAGAACACCGGTGACGAGCGGTTCCATCTTGTGCGCAGGCTCGACCTTGCTCCGCTCGTCGTCGAGACGTACGGCCCGCGAAGACCATCGACCGAACATTGTGATTATGCCAGCCATTGTGCGAGTCGGCTGTGGAACTCTGCGCCGCTCCAGTTGTCCACCTGGAAGCGGGGCAGGCGGTAGAGGCTGCTGCGGCGGTGGACGAGAGTGGGGACGGTCGAGCAGGCGCAGGTGCAGTGGGCCTGTTGAAGAATGTCTTCGGTGTCCTGATTGAAGTCGGGGCGCGAGCCGAAGGGGTAGGCGAAGCTGGTGATCGGGCGTTCGAGGATGGCGTTCAGGCGCGAGAGGCTTTCCGTCACTTCCTGCCGTTGTTCCTGCGAGGTCAGACTGGCGAGCACCGGGTGGGTGACCGTGTGGCCGCCGACATCAACGAGGCCGCCGCGGACCAGAGTTTTCACTTCATCCATCGCCATCTGTCGATGCGTCGCCCGGGGCGTGCCTTCATCTCCCGCCCACGACCGGAGCTGAGACAATACCTCCTGGCGATGATCGTCCGGGAGAAATTGAAGCCGTCGCCACGTTTCAAAAAAAGCCGAGTGGCGGGTGGTCGGCGGAGGCTCGGCGACATTCCAGGTTCGGTATTGCTGCCAGGCGTCGTGTGTGTATGTCGCATCCTCACCCAGATCGACGTTGTGAGACGTCCCAGCGATCATGAGCTGCAGATGTTGCGGAAGCTCACCGGGCTGCAAGAAAAGTCGATCGAGCTCATCCCACCAGAACTCGCGGGTTCCGCCGAGATAACCGGTGGTGATGAAGACGGTCGCAGGAACTCCAAACTGCTCGAGCACGGGTCGCGCGAGTTCCAGGTTGTCGACATAGCCGTCATCGAAAGTGACGACGACTCCAGGACGGGAGACTCCGCCGTTGTTGAGGCGAGCGGCAAGTTCCGACAGATGCATCGGGGTGAATTGTCGGCAGATCACCTCCAGCTGCTCGGCGAAATGCTCGGGAGTCACGCAGAGCGAAAAGGGATCGGTGCCGCCCCGGTTGACCCGATGATACATCAGGATGATTGCCTGTGTCGCCGACTCGGTTTGCCGGTTGCCGCGAACTGGCTGAGAAAGACGCACTTCCTCCTCACCTGCTGCGGTCTGTTCATCCCCATGAGGTTTGACGGCTCTGACAGAAATGGTGATGTCGTAGCCCGGTTCGCGATAGTCGAGCTCTTCGGGGGTCACTTCTTCGACCGCAACGCCGTGAAGGAACGTCATTGCCGCAAATACGTTTCCGAACGCTTCGACGCGGACGTTCTCGGCGGAAAACGCTTCCGCAAACAACCGCTGCGCCGAGACGGCAGTGAAGTTCCAGTACCAGGTCGTACTCCATTCGTGATCGTACGACTGGGTGATGCCGGGGAATGTCGCCAGCAACACTCCCCCCGGTTTTAGAATGCGGTACATGTGCCGCAGCGCGGCCGGGACGTCGTAGATCAACTGCAGTGTCTGCGTCAGGATAATGCAGTCGAAGGAATTGGACGGAATATGATCCGCGGATGCGAGGTCGGCAATGATCGTCGCCTGGGGTTCGCCTTCCGTCACATGCAGAATATCGCTGTGCGTGACGCGTTCGCCGCCATAGCGCCGCGTGTAGGTATTCTCGCCAATCTCCATCACGCGACCACGCACATCGTCAGATTGTCGTTCCAGGAAATTCTCGATGTAGTAGCGATCGATGGGACGTCCGCGATCGCAACCAAAATCGCGGCTGATCGGCGTCAACCGTCGAAACGACCCGAAGTCGACTTCATTGACCGGCACAGGAGGCTCGACGGGAATCTCGGCCCGCGAAGCGGCACTCGAAGCGGCCGGCGGAAGCGGCTGCTCGATAAACCGGCCTTCGACCGGATTGAACAACCGGACGGCATCGAGCTCGACGGAGACGTCGCTGCCTCCAAGATCGAAGTGAATCCGTGCATCATGCTCATCCGCCGTCACGACAAACTCGCGTTCGAACGGTTGCCATTCGTTCGTGAGTGAGATCCGCTCGTGTAAACCGAGGCCGTTCCACGGTGAGCGGCCCATCGCGAAGCCCAGGGACACCTCGCGCGGCGCATCGGCACGCGCTCGGAAGCTCAGGATGCAGCGCTCTGATTCCTGCACCTTGAGCTTCGGCAGATTCAACTGAGTGTCATAGGTGGCGCTCGATGCGTTCCGCAAAATCTGGATGCGAAGGACGTCCGGATTCTCGCCGCTCTGAATGAGCTGGGCCTGATTGCCTTCCGCCACTCGCAGATACCACTTTCGCCCCGCACTGCTCCGCGTATGTTCGAGCTGTTGCATCGCATCGTCCAAGGCGGTCCAGATCTCTGAATCGCTGACTCCTCGCGATACCAGATAGCTCTTGAACCACTGCAGATAGGTTCTTCGGAAGTCATCGTGTTGGCCCAACCGCTCCACGGCCGCGCTGCACGAATTCGGGTGAATTCGATACCGATCCCAGCAACCGGAGGAGACATAAACCGTCTCGCTCAAGTAAACCTTCGTGAGAAACGCCTGGTCTTCATAGAATCCAAGGAACCGTTCCTCGAATCCGCCGATCCTTTCAAATACTTCTCGGCGCACGAGCAGCGAGCACATGCATGGCGCCTGTCCGGTGCCGAGCGGATAGAGTCGTGTGAGCAGCTGGGGAGGTTCCAGCAGTGTGTCGAGCGGCACGTCCAGATCGGGCACATGATCTCGATCCTGATCCTCCGGTTTGCCGGTCCAACTGTACCAGTACTCTGTCGGTGCATAGAGCAATCCGACCTGCGGCCGCGATTCGAGCGTTGCGATCTGTCGCTCCAGTTTTTCCGGAAGCCAGACGTCATCGGCGTCCAGAAATGCCACGTACTGCCCGAGGGCGTGCCGCACTCCCAGATTGCGCGACGCACTCATCCCTCGATTGGCGTGGCCGTCGTGTTCGAGATATCGAATGCGGTCGGGAAACTCGCCTGCGAAACGGCGGGCAATCTGGGTGCTCTTGTCTGTTGATCCGTCGTCAACCAGCAACAATTCCCAGGAACCATAAGTCTGCGCCAACACGCTCGCAATCGCTTCTTCGATGTATTGCGCCGCGTTAAAGAAGATCATGACGGTCGAGACTAATGGCCGGTCTGCCATGCCGCTTCAGTTCTATGCAAGTCGCTTCGGTACGGAGGAATCGTTGTGGCCGGGTCTCACGACAAGGTCTGCTCGAGATAAGGATGCAGGGCCTGTTGCAGCGCGACGTCGATCTGTGGATCGCTGAGTTTGCCTTGCTCCAGATACTCCTGAAACCAATGGAGAAAATAGCGTCGGACGTCGTGATAATCGTCGGCTCGCTGTGCTGCGGCACAGCAGGAGTCCGGATGCAAACGATAGCGAATCCAGTTCTGACTTGAGATATAAACGTGTTCGGTGAGATAGACCTTCGACAGAAAGGCCTGGTCCTCATATAAGTGGTATTTGCCGCGGAAATGTTCCTCAAACCCGCCCACGCGGGAAAGCATCTCGCGGTGCATCAGGAAGTCGGAAGGGCATGGGGGATCGCCTGCTCCCAAGGGGTAAATCAGAGGGGTGAGTTCGCGGGGGGCATAGCAACGATCCGCCTCCATCCCCAGCTCGGGAAAATAGTCCGGCTCTTCGGTGTAGGGACTTCCTGGCCAGCTGTTCCAGTAGTGAGCAGCACCAAACACCATCGTCGCCTGTGGATGAAGCCTCAGGATCTCCAGTTGTTCGTCCAGTTTCTGCGGGAGCCAGACGTCATCCGAGTCCAGAAGTGCAATCCACTCGCCCTGTGCATGTCGGACGCCCAGGTTTCGCGTGGCGCTCATGCCGCGATTCACGTGACCCTCATGTTCGAGATACCGGATCCGCCCGGGATACTCCGCCGCATACCGCTGTGCGATTTCCGTGCTGCCGTCGGTGGAACCGTCGTCCACAAGCAGCAATTCCCAATTGTTGTAGGACTGCCCAAGAACGCTACGGATCGACTCGTCGAAGAACCTCTCCGCATTGAAGAAGATCGTAATGACGGTCACTCGGGGCGAGTCGGTCATAAGTGTTGGTCGACGTCGATGGAAGAAGGATTTATACGGGACGTCGCGAGTCGAGAACGGCATGCAGTCGATCGTGAAAAGCCGCCTCGCAGGTTCTGACGTCGAACTTCTCGTGCACGGTCTGACTGGCGGCCTGCCCGCACGCTTGTCGCCTGGCAGGATCCGTGAGAAGTGCTTCGATGGCGTCGGCCAGAGCGGCAGCATTCCGCTGCGGGACGAGCAGTCCCTCGACTCCATCGGTGATGACTTCGGGAATGGAGCCGGCATCCGTCGCCACCACGGGCAGCCCGGTGGCCATACCTTCCAGAACGGCGGTCGGAATTCCATCTTTGTCGCCGGTCGCGGTTTCCACAAAAGGAGCCACGAAGAGTTGAGCGATCGTGAGAAACTGCCGCACGCCTTCGCTGCCGTGACGGCCTTCCAGATGGACCTTTCCCCAGAGGTCGCGATCGCTGATGCGCTGATCTAACTGGCGTTTGTAATCGCGGCTGGCTTCGCTCCATTCGTCGACCGCGCCGATCACGTGGGCCTCAACATTGCGCCCTCGCTGTCGAAGCAGATGGACTGCCTCCACAAGATCGAGCAATCCCTTTTTGGGCTCGATGCGGCAGACCGTCACCAGGCGGTAGGCCGCATCGGGATACGGCTCCGCGCGTTCGATGATGGGGAAACACTGCGCATCGATGCCGTTTGGTTTGACGATGATCCGCTCAGGATCCGCCGACGGTGCAAGTGTGAGAAGTTCCCGCTTGATG
>JAHBXU010000028.1 GCA_019636315.1 Planctomycetaceae bacterium
CGACTATCTGGGCCTGCTGAAGGCGGCCGTGATTGCGGCCGGGCTGGTGCCGCCCGGCCTTGAGGGATGCGAGCATCCCATGCGCGACGTGATGTCTCGATTGATCGGCCCCGGCCTGGGACTCGAAATCGTCAGCAAGATCAACGATATCCCCAAGGGGTCGCGGCTGGCCGTCTCGACAAATCTACTGGGATCACTCATCTCGCTCTGCATGCGGGCGACCGGACAGGTGGCGTCTCTGACCGGTGGACTGACGGAAGCAGACCGGCGGATCGTCGCGGCGCGAGCCATTCTCGGGGAATGGATCGGCGGTTCCGGCGGCGGGTGGCAGGATTCGGGCGGAGTCTGGCCGGGAATCAAGCTGATTACCGGAGCGAAGGCCGAAGAGGGAGATCCAGAGTGGGGCATCAGTCGCGGGCGGCTGCTTCCGCAACACCAGATTCTTGACGAGACACGCGTCTCGGAGGAGATGCGGCAGAAGCTTCAGGACAGTCTCGTGCTCGTGCACGGCGGTATGGCACAGAACGTCGGTCCGATTCTCGAAATGGTGACGGAGAAATACCTGCTGCGGAGCGGGCCGGAATGGACCGCGCGGCATGAAGCAATGTCGGTTCTTGAGGATGTCGTCGAGGCGCTCCAGACGGGCGACGTGCGGCGGATCGGCGAAGCCACCACCCGCAATTTCACCGGACCAATTCAGACCATCATTCCCTGGGCGACCAATCGCTTCACCGATCGGCTGATCGAACGGGCGCAAGAGCGATTCGGTCCGCAGTTCTGGGGCTTCTGGATGCTGGGCGGCATGGCGGGCGGCGGCATGGGATTCATTTTCGATCCCCAGGTCAAGCAGCGGGCACAGGATTGGCTCCAACAGACGATGTCGGAGACGAAACGCGAGCTGCAATCCGCCCTCCCGTTTGCCATGGAGCCCGTGGTGTACGATTTCTCCATCAACGACCGCGGCACCTGGGCGGACCTGCGGACGGGAACCGACGCGGTCATGCCCGACCGCTATTATGGATTGCTCGTTCCCGGATGGCTGCGGCGGGAGGCCCGCGACCTTTCGCCCCTCATTCGGCGTGAGCTGGAACACCTGGGAGCAGTGTGCCGCGATCGAGATGCGAACCGTGCGACATCAACCCTGCTCCTGGATCGGCTGCTTCCGCGGCAGGAGCAGGACGACGCAAGACAGGAATCCCTGCAGGAATTTCTGCACGATTTCGGATTCGACCGCGATCAGCACGAGCAGATCCGCGCGGACCTGAGAGCCGGGCGGGTCGGCCTGGCCCAGAATCGGCTGCCAGCAACGACGCAGATCGCCGATGTCGAACCGGACGACGTGATTGACGTGCGTCAAGGCGTTGACTCCAAGCATGTCGACCTCGGTCGAGCGGCCATTCGGCGCGGCGAAGTTGCCGTCCTCACCCTGGCCGCGGGCGTCGGCAGCCGTTGGACCGAAGGGGCCGGCGTCTGCAAGGCACTGCATCCCTTCTGCAAGTTTGACGGACGGCACCGCAATTTCCTCGAAGTCCATCTGGCGAAATCACGCCGGGCGGCGCGAGAGGCCGGCGGGCCGATTCCGCATGTGTTCACAACGGGATATCTTACGGACCGCCCCATCCGTGATCATCTGGCCCAGCACAAGGACTACGGATTCGAGCATCCGCTGCTGTTGTCGCCTGGCCGCGCGGTCGGCCTGCGCACCGTGCCGATGGTCCGTGACCTGCGGTTTGCGTGGGAGGAGATGTCGCAACAGATTCTGGATGAGCAGCAGCAAAAGGTCCGTGAAAGTCTCCGGAGCGCTCTGATCGGCTGGGCGCAGCAGGCGGGCGAGGGCGAGGACTACACCGATAATCTGCCGCTGCAATGTCTGCATCCGGTCGGTCACTGGTATGAAATCCCCAACTTGCTTCGCAACGGTGTTCTCCGCGACCTGCTGGAACGACAACCCTCACTCTCGACGCTGCTGCTGCACAATATCGACACGCTCGGCGCGAATGTCGATCCGGGACTGCTGGGGCTGCACCTCGAGGGGAGGGCGGTGCTTTCGTTCGAGGTCATCCCGCGCCGCTTGGAGGATCGCGGGGGCGGACTGGCCCGTGTCAATGGCCGTCCGCGCCTCGTCGAAGGGTTGGCCATGCCCAGTGAAGAGGCCGAGTTCAGCCTCTCTTACTACAATTCCATGACGACCTGGATCGATATCGACGGCTTGCTCCACGCGTTCGGACTGACTCGTATGCAACTGAGCGATGCGGCGGCGATCGATGCTGCAGTCCGCCGTGTGGCTCATCGCATGCCGACGTACATCACACTCAAGGACGTCAAGAAGCGTTGGGGCCAGGGCCAGGAAGACGTGTTTCCGGTCGCTCAGTTTGAAAAGCTCTGGGGCGACATGACGGCGCTGCCGGAACTCCGCTGTTGTTACTTTGTCACGCCGCTGCTTCGTGGGCAGCAATTGAAACATCAGGCCCAGCTCGACGGCTGGCTCCGCGACGGCTCAGCCGCTTTTGTGCACAAGCAGTGTGCGTGGAGTTGAGCGATCCTATTCACAGAACGAATATGTCACGCCTTGCCGAACAAGAGTATTCCGGGTTCGGGCTCCGATTCCACTATCCCGGGGATTGGGAGTTGTCCGAAGAGATGTCGGACGAACAGGTCTCGATCACAATCAGCAGCCCCGAGACTGCGTTCTGGTCAGTGACGGTTCTGCGAGATCGCCCGGACGCGCAGAGTCCTTTGCGGGCAGCCCTGCTGGCCTATACCGAAGAGTACGACGCTCCGGACATCACGGAAACAGAGATTTCGCTCGCCGGCCAGCCTGTAACGACAATCGAGGTGGAATTTGTGTACCTGGAGCTGATCAATACCGCACGTCTCAGTGCACTTGAAACGCCGCGGTTTACATTGCTGCTGCTCACTCAATTCTGCGATGCGGACGAATCGGACCAGCAGCGCGTTCTGACCAGTATCAGTGACAGCCTGGTCCTTGAGGAGTAATCGCCCCCAAACGTCGATGCCGGTCGCGGGCACCTGGTTCCGAGGTTTTCGATTCGAGCGAGAGACGCCCCTCACCGATGCTTCCAGGGACTTGTCCGCACCTGCGATTTCACTCATAACGGAGTCGGACTTCGCCCTGCGTGTCCGCGATCCAGTTCAAGAGCGCCCGAATGAAGAGAAGGACTCCGAACATCTCAGCGGCTTCCTCGACAGTCACCAAGAGATTGTAGCCCAAGTCGTCATCGCCGTGCTGTTCGGCATAGCGTCCCCCCAGAAGTTCGATCCCGATGGCGCCGCTGAGATACATTCCACCGGCGATCAGGAAAGCCCGTCTTGTGGGACCCGGAAGGTGCCATAAGAATCGGACAAAATAAATCGCCAGCACACCAACAAGCACCATTCCCGGAATGACCCAAGCGAAGTAAAACACTCCGAACCGCTCCACTCCCAGTCCCGCCCGGACCGGCGCGATCAATCGCTCGTGAAGACCGGTCGTTTCGTCGAAGGCCATCAGCAGAAATCCGGCAGCGAGAACGCCCCACTTGCCAACGTACGGCCGCTTCTGTTTTGCAGCAATGGCCGTGATGACCGTTAACAACACCGCAGCGAAGAGCAACAGAACCGTGGAAAAGAACGTCGGAACATTCCGCTCTCGGTCGACATTGAAGAAACTCAACAGCCCCATCAGGTAATCGTACCCCAGCAGCGCCTTGATGAGCTGCCCGCCCAGACTTGTGCAAACCAGCAGCACAGCGATCCCACCGAGAATACGAGGCAGAGCCGCAAGATTGAGTGCGGCCGCGTACTTCGAATCATAGATGAGATTGTCGTCCGGTCTTTCTGTCGGTCGCACTGTTTCAGTCGCCCGACCGTCGTGCTCGATAAGTTCCATGTGGCCCGCGGAATTCATCAATAGGCAATAGGAATGTCAAAGACAACAGGGTGCGGAAAGAGAGACGGGCTGATGACCGCCAGCCGGCCGATTGGCTGCCGGCAAGATTTGCTATGCCATTGGACGCCGTGACGGGGGGGAATGTCAATCATTTTCACAATATTGATGATCCTGCCAACAGAATTCTCACCCCCTTGCCTGACGCTGCGGCGGGCTCATCGGTTGTCAGACTCAGGATTCGGTGTTCAACTGGAGAACCCCTAAAGACTCCCGGACGAAAGACCGTGACTATTGACGCTCGACAACTGACTTACACCCCCAAACGGCGATATCTCGTCCGGTTCGACGCCAAGCGCGTTCCGCATATGTTTGCGGACGTCCTGATCATCGGCGCCGGGATCGCCGGCGTACGGGCCGCGCTGGCAATGGATCCGCGACTGCGGGTCATCGTTGTCAGCAAAGACGCGATTGATCTGTCCAACAGCGCATGGGCGCAAGGAGGAATCGCCGGCGTGCTGGACCCGGAAGATGCGATCTCGAACCATGCTGCAGACACGATCGTCGCCGGGGCCGGCATGTGTGATGAACGAGTCGTGAAAGACGTCGTCGAGGCGGCTCCGGAATTGATCCGTGAGCTGATGGAGTACGGCGCCCGGTTCGATACGGTCGATGGTCGAATCGCGCTGACCCGCGAAGGAGGGCACAGTCATCGCCGTATTGTGCACGCCCTGGGAGACGCGACGGGTAAAGAAGTCATGCGCGCGTTGATCGCGAGTGTGCGCGGCGTGTCGACGCTCGATATCTGGGAGCAGACTTTTACGATTGACCTTCTGACCCACGACGCCGCCTGCCGCGGCGCGATCGTCTGGAATCCCGATCACGGCAAGACGTTCGTCTGGGCCAAGCAGACCGTGCTGTGCACGGGAGGGGCAGGGCGGCTGTATCGCGAGACCACCAATCCGGACATTGCCACTGCCGACGGCCATGCCATCGCGTTCCGTGCCGGGGCCGAGCTCCGCGATATGGAAATGATGCAGTTTCATCCCACGGTGCTCTACATCGCCGGTAGTTCGCGGCATCTGATCTCCGAGGCGGTGCGCGGCGAGGGAGCCTACCTCGTCGACGCCAGCGGATATCGATTCATGGCGGACTACGACGAGCGGCTCGAACTGGCCCCGCGCGACATCGTCAGTCGTGCCATCACGAGTCAGATGGAAAAAACGCGGCAACCGTGTGTGTACCTCGATCTGCGGCATTTGCCTCCATCACTCGTCGATGAACGCTTCCCGCACATCAAGCAAGTGTGCCGCGAATTTGGACTGGAGTTGCCTCAGGATCTGATTCCGGTTCGCCCCGGGGCGCATTACATGGTGGGCGGCGTGAGTGTCGACCTCGACGGACGATCGACGCTGCCGGGCTTGTGGGCCGCCGGGGAAGTGACGTCGAGCGGCTTGCATGGCGCCAATCGACTGGCGTCGAACAGCCTGCTCGAAGGGTTGTATTTTGGCCGGGCCGCAGGGCGCGGGGCGTCGACGGCGGCATTAGGCATTCCTGACAATTTCACCGTTCTTCCCGTGACGTCCGACTGGCCGCCGCCGCCAAAAGAGGAGCAGTTGAACCTGGCCGATCTGCGGAATTCACTGCTGGCGCTGATGTGGCGGAACGTTGGCATTCGACGCGACGCCGAAGGCCTGTCTCAGGCGGCACAGCAGGTGGAATTCTGGGATCGATACGTCTCGGCCCGCGAATTTCAAACAGTCGAAGGTTGGGAACTGCAGAACATGCTGCTTGTGGCGCGACTGATGATCGACTCGGCCGCAGCGCGCCAGGAGAGCCGCGGCGTCCACTATCGCAGCGACTTTCCTGAAACGGAGGCCATGCGAACCGGTCACGTCACCATCTCAGCGACCGGTCAAACACAAATGGCGTGACCTCAATGTCGCCGATAGAATTCCATGTTGTCGAGTCCGTCGTGCGAGCCAACGATGACCACTGGTCTTTCCGAAGTGACAACGGTCTCTCCTCCGCTGTCGGATCACCGTTTGCTGGACGAAACGGCGGACGGCAAAATGGTGGAGCAGCCGACGGCGAAGGCCGAGATTGTCAACGTGACACGCACGCCGATGTGAGGTAACGAACTTCCGGGCCTTGAGATGCCGCTCGCAGACCTGTTCCGACGGAGGCCAGCGGTGACCATTGTCGCAATTTGATGTTCGCATTGACGGCCGCTCAGCAGACAGTTCCCACCTCCCAGATTCCCCCAAGACACAGCACCCGAGAAAGCCACACCATGCCCACAGCGCCGCGCAGCATGCCCCTGCCACCCTCAGGCGCGGTGCCGCGGCCGGCCTTCATGCGGGCGCTCGATCTCTTGCCCCCGTACAGCGTCGACGACGTCAAGAAGGCCTATCGCACCAAGGCGGCGAGGCTGCATCCTGACGCGGGAGGCGATCCGGAAGCCTTCAAAGCCCTGCACACGGCCTATGAACGAGCGCTCAATTACGCTCAGTTTCGGGAATCCCGACGGCAGTGGCTGGGTGGTCGGATCGAAACCTATGCCGCCCGCAGCCGGGCCGTCGAACAGATCGAACAGTTCGGCGGACGATGTGAACTGGGGCCCATCGATCAACACCTCGAAGAATTCGGACGGGACTTTTCCGAAGTCCTCCGAGAACTGATCGTCGTCGAACTGCGCGGATCCGGGATCACCGACGCATCACTCAGTTGGATCGATTGCCTGGGCCCGGCAGCCATCGAAGTGCGAACCGTGAGGATCGTCAATTCGAACGTGACGAGTGTGGGATTGATGCGGCTGGCCGCGCTCCCCAGCATCCGAGCACTCGACGTACGGGGAACTTCGGTCACTCCGGATGGACTCCTGGTCCTGGACGAGTTGCCCGGCCTGGAGTGGCTCCACATCGGGAGAACGGACATTGGTTTCCTCGCGCGGCGACAATTGAAACGCAAGCATCCGCGACTCAAGGTCGTAACAAAAGAGGGTGAGTCTCCCCCAGTGAACGCCCATTGGGACGAGTATCTCACGGTGCTGCGCCGATTGGAGCGCCTGTAGTCCAGACGCCGTCTTCGTAGCACGCCACGCGATCATTCCTCCGGAAGCACATCGCAAGGGGCATTTGCAACCCGCTTTGCCATAACGAGTTGCACCCCTCCCGCCCAAATTGGAGACTTTTCTGTACGGAACGGCTCGTCAGATTGCACACATATCCTCAGAGGCTCGTTGTATTGCCCTCGCTGGCAATGACCATCGCCTGAATCTGAAGTAGGTGTGTCATGCGACTGACGCTGAGAACGCTGCTGGCGTATCTGGATGATCTGCTCGAACCATCCCAGGCACGGGATCTGGGAGAGCGAATCGGCGAAAGCCCGTTCGCGACGTCGATCGTCAACAAGATTCAGGATGTTGTCCGTCGCCGCCGCATCGGAGCGCCGGAAGTCTCGGGTCCGGGGTCTGATCCGAATCCGAATCTGGTCGCCGAGTATCTCGACAATACCCTTTCCCCCGGCGAAGTCACCGAACTCGAACGCATCTGCCTTGAGTCGGACCCGCATCTGGCTGAAGTGGCCGCCAGCCACCAGATCCTCACACTTGTTCTCGGCAAACCGGTGGAAGTCCCGACAGAGCTTCGGGAGCACATGTACTCGTTGGGGGCCGTTGCTCCGCCCGCGGATCCGGCGGCGGGAAACGGAACCGCGCGGCACGTTCCCAAAGTCGCCGGGGTCGGGTCGGCCGACATTCCACGCGATCTCCGTCCCAAGTCCGGAGAGCAGGACTTGCTCGCTCATTCCCCGGTCCTCGCACGCAACCCTTCTCATTGGAACCGCACACTCCTGTTTCTTGTCGGGGCATTCATCCTGGCTGGCTGGGGCTACCTCATCGTGACGGACTATTTCCCCGGCACAAACAGGTTCCTCGCCGGACCAGCGCACGACGCCTCAGGAATCGATCCGCACGACCCGGATCTGCTTCCCCCCGCGGAGAAGATTGATCCTGCGACTGAAGAGGACCATTCGCCCAATGCCCCTGATCGACCCGAGCAAGACGCGGCGATCGCCGGTCCGTCTCCGGTAATTCTCCCTGACCGATCGGCGACGGATGTGCCGCTCGATGTCGAGTTTCACGACGATCGGCAGAGACTGGACAGCACTGCACCGGTTGCGATCGTTCCCCCTGCGCCGATTCCTCCCACAACAGGAACCTCCAGCCCCGTCAGGGAAGACGTTTCACCGTCATCGCCGTCGACTGACGAGAACACTGTTGCCGCAGCGAGTCCGGGTGCCGCCGGCGTTTCGTCGTCGGAACCGACTGCCAATCCCTCCGCGGTCGAGCCTGCGGCTCCCCTGTTGCAACCGTTCCAGATTCAAGAAGACGGACGCGACGGCGTCGTCCTGCGTCACGATGCGACCAACAGTCAATGGACGGTCCTGCCTCGCCGATCTCTGTTATTTCCGGGGGAAGAAGTGGCTGCTCCGGCGCCGTTTGAAGGCCGTTTCACAATTTCTGATCGTGACGTCGTATGTGACGTGCTCCTTCGTTCCGGAGCCAGAATTCGGTGGCTCGCTCCCGATGCCCAGACACGCGGAGGAATCGAGATCGATCGCGGACGCGTTCTCCTCAGTCGTCGGCCGACTGACGCGGGAGAGGCCTCTCTGCGAATGGCCATCCAGATCCGCAATGACCTTTGGCTGTGTGATTTGCTCGATCCTAACACGGTTATCGCTGTGGAGGTCATTCCCGTGTTGCCGCAAAGCGTGGGCGACCTGACGGGACAAAGCCAGTATTCGGGCAGCCTGTGGCTCGCATCGGGGAGCGCCCGGTTGACGAATCAATCGACGGACGAAGCGGTCGAACTGACCTCCGGACGCGGTTTGCTCACGTTCTCACCGGCCCCGCACGCGACCGCGCTGGAGCCGTCATCGTCGTCGACCCTTCCGGATTGGATCCTGTCCGGCGGAAATGAAGGCAGTCTGGCACGTAATCTGGCGAACAAGTATGCCAAAGAATTCTCACCGGACCAACCAGTCTCAGCGAGCATTCGTCCCGTCGTCAAAGACAAGCTGCCCCGGATGTCAGAACTGGCGACCGCCACGCTGGCACTGACCGATCATGTCCCAGGACTTGTCGATGCCCTGAGCGCGCCTCACGAGGAGTCCCGCATCGCGGCCATCAACGGCCTGCGGACCTGGTTGCCACGCAGTGAAGACCATGCCGCGCAGCTCGAAGTCGAATTACAGAATCGATTCCGTCCGGACGTGGCCGCAGCGCTCAGTCGATTGCTCTGGGGCTTTTCAGAGCAGGATGCGCGAACGAAAGCCACCTCCCAGGAACTTATCGAATGGCTTTCGAATGACGAAATCGCTGTTCGTGAACTGGCCGCATATCACATACAGCAACTGACGAATCGCAACTTCGGTTATCGTGCCGATCGGCGCCGCGACGAACGGGAAGCCGCAGTCAAGCACTGGCGTGACCGGCTGGAGAAGAGCGGAGCACTTCTCACTGAGTAGTGAGTCCGCCTCTAACAAGCATCACCGGGAAAGAAACCGCCTTAACCCTGGCGGAAGCAACGCGCATCCGCCAGCCGGCGACTGACCAACACTCCGAACCCGTCCATTGGGGGTACGTGAACTCGGCTTCACCTCCCAGATGCGTGCCGTCGAAACGAACGGTCACCACTCCCCCCGATTCCCAACCACCACACCCCCCGGCCTGCGGACTCTTCGGGCGACCGAAGATGGTCATGCGAGCGATTGCCGGGCAGTGTTCTCAGTTCTCAGCAGGACGCTGTTTCCGGCTTGGACGAGCATCGCCGCGCGGGTTTCCGTGAGTGCTCCAACCGTTCCGGCGTCGGATTCAGCGACGTCAACGGCAGGTCAAGCTCCATCCGTTTGATCCTGCGGTCTTTTGGCGCCTCAATACCAATCCGAACTCGCCCCTGGCGAACATCAATCACGGTCACGACGATCTCGTCGTCGATCCGAATGGACTCCCCCTGCTTGCGGGTCAGAACCAACATATCAGTGTCTTCCTTGTGTTCGTGGTCTTGCCACTCCGCCACATCCCGTTGGCGGAAGTCCATGGCGTCGACCACATGGGTCAATAACTCTCCTGCAACTCGCGTACCTTGAATGAATTTCATTCTCCTCGCGAGAAACTGCGAAGAATTAGTTAGTGCGAGTGGATTGAGGAATCTGAGAATCCCAGAAAGCTAACCCCGGTTAAGGAGATTTCGTGCGTCGTTTTTTCCGTTACTGCAGGCAAAAAACGATGGGAATTACACCACGACTCTGTGCTCAGGGCGGCGCGAGTCACGGTCAATCGACGTGTGCCGATATTCTCCGAACTCCGGGTTGCCTCCCGCATGAAAAACTGGGAAATCTAAGTAAACGGCGGTGATGATCGACTGGCGAGCAGTGATCGCGCACCGACCATCTGATGCAATCCAGGCGGCATGTCCAGTCCTGCTTCAGCAATCTGATACACCTTGGGTTACGAAGCGTGTGTGACATATCGCACAGGGCGTGACAACCCGGAACATCGCGACTCCTGAATTTATCACCCCCAATGTCTGCCTGGCGCGGCCTCGCATCGGCTGCCAACGTGGCATCGGAACTAAAATCCTTCACAAAATCGGCAGACGGTCGTTGCCGCGCCCCGGCTCAAACCGACGGTATTGCCGTCGAACGCCGACGCGGATGGGCTCGATGCCCATCTCAGGCGAGACTCGAGAGCCAGGCTTGGGTCAATCGAATTCCGAACATGAACTCGCAGGTCGCATGTTCGCACGCTGTAAGGCAGGTGAACATGACCTGGCTGGGAAATCCGTTCCTGCACCGCACTCGCAGCAAACACGCTGCCTTCGTTGACAGGTCAGTGATTCCTGTTAGGCTGAATGTTGTCACTCAGGTTCCTTCGCAGGCCGCACTGCGAGGACGAAGAGGGAAGACGGTGCAAATCCGTCGCGGTCCCGCCGCTGTAACCGGGGACGACCGCCGCACGCTGCCACTGCCGATCGATGAGATCGGCGGGAAGGCGCGGCCGGCCGGATGATCCGGAAGCCAGAAGACCTGCCTGAATGACGAAGTTCGACGGACTGGCGAGGACCGGAGCCGTTGACACAGAAACCATTGACCAGTCGGCGGCGTGCGCTCTCGCACAAGCTGACGGGCCGTGGTTGCTGCGTCATGGCTTGTGCATCACGGTTTTCCGTGGCTGCTGGCTGAGCCGAGCCGTCGCATGGAATCCCCCAACCGTTGTGGTCACGTGCGATGCGTTCTTCTTTCGCTGATCATCCGGCCGGCCGCAGCGCCTTCACGCTGATCGAGCTGCTGGTCGTGATTGCCATCGTCGCCGTCCTGGTCGCCCTGTTGCTGCCGGCCGTCCAACAGGCGCGGGAAGCGGCGCGCAAAACGCAGTGCCGTAATCAGCTCAGGCAGATGGGACTTGCGTTCCACAACTACGAAGGTGCGCACCGGGTCTTTCCGAAAGGGGGAGCGGGCGTTGCGAGTCAGACGAATGCGGCATTCAAATCCCGCTGGACGTTGAGCTGGGGAGCGGCCATTCTGCCGTTCCTCGACCAGGAGCCGCTCTTCCACGCGATCAATCACAACGAAACGTACCTTCATCCCGACAACATCGGGCCCGGACAAACACTGCTGCCGGTTTTTCTCTGTCCCACTGCTCCCAGGCTTGAAGACTTTCGGCCGAACGGCGATACGCCGACCTCGACAATCAAGTACGCTCGCACCGACTACAGCGGGAACTATGGCGAGCGCGGACTGCGTTGTTATCCGGCGACGAACTGCCAGAACAACTACGCGGATCAGGGCGGAGGCGTCAGCGGCGGCCGCGGCGTGTTGTTGATTGGAATCGATCCGGTCGTCCGCATCGCCGACATCGTCGACGGGACCTCCCACACCTTGATGGTTGGCGAAGCCCCTGAAGGACTGCATTCCCTCTGGATTGGTCACAAGAACGTGTTCGATCAGAGCGCGCCTGTGAGCGCCAAAGCGGAAGCGGGGTCACCGTGGCAGTCATGCCATCCCGCGTTGAAGAGCCGCGCCGGTGACTTTTGCGATTTCGGCCAGGAATTTCACAGCTATCACGAAGGGGGCGCCCACTTTCTCGCGGTGGATGGCTCCGTCCGATTCGTGTCGACCAGCGCGGATGTGAAATCTTTGGCCGCTCTACTCTCGCGTGCCGGGCGGGAGGTGATCGGTGAGTTTTAGCGCGCTCCGTTGGTGCACTCTTCGTGATCCGAATCGCGCGAGCAGCTCTCGGCCCATCCCTTGCCCACACGGCAGGTCATTCTTTGCTCACGTCTCGGGAGACTCATCATGCGAGCGAATCGCGCCGACTCGTCGTGCATCCCTCGGTGATCTGCCCTTGGAATATCGATCAGGAATTGTGTTGCTCGTTCTGTCTTCTGGTGAAAGGGTGTGTTCATGAAATTCCGTTGGCATCGTCTCGTTCAGGTTTGCATGGCTTGGGGAATGGTCATCAGCGCGATGGCTCCAGATCGGGTGACGGCGGTGGAGATTGTGGACTTTGAAGACTATCTGCTGGCTCCCGAATCACACTTCAGCGGGCCTGATCCCGGCGGCATCAATATCCCTGGTGACTTTGGCACGACTGTCCGCGTGGGGAGCTTCACCAGCGGCGGAGTGGAGTTCGTCAATCGCTACAACCTGGACTTCGGCAGCTGGAGCAGCTTCGCCGTCTCCAATGAAACCGACACCACGACCCCCGGATTTGGAAATCAGTACAGCGCCTTCCCGGGCGGGGGCGCCGGCCGGGGTGCGGACAACTATGGAGTCGCCTTCGGCTATGACGACCTCCTCCCGAATCAGTTCGATCTGATCCCGTTTGATCCGCTCAATGTGTCCCATCTGCAGGCCCTGCCGACGCTGATGCTTCCCCCGGGATTTCAGGCCGTCAGCGCGCTCGTGACCAATGTGACCTATGCCGCCCTTTCGATGCTCAATGGCGATGCCTTTGCCAAGCAGTTTGGTGGACCAACCGGCAACGACCCTGACTGGTTCAAACTCTCCGTGTTCGGGATCGATGAGAACAATCAACCCCTGGGGACGGAGGTCGAACTTTATCTGGCCGACTATCGCTTCGCCGACAACTCACTGGATTATCTCCTCGACGATTGGACATTTCTCGATCTCTCCCCATTGGTGAGCGCGAGGAGTCTGCACTTCAACCTCTCGTCGTCGGACCGTGGCGATTTCGGGATGAACACGCCATCCTCGTTTGCAATCGACAACCTGACGCTGGAAGCCGTTCCGACGGCTGTCCCCGAACCCGGTTCGTTCCTGCTTTTGGGGGCCTGTGGGCTCTTCGGCGGCGGCCTCATTCGCCGCCGAAGGTCGTCTCAAGACGGCCGTCGGAACGTCGATAGCGAATCCCGAAGGCTGCAAAACTCGTCAGCACGGGAAGTCGATCCCTGCGGCGGGCCACGGCCTCCCCATTGGAGCAGGACGGTCGTTGCTCCTGAAACCGAGAAAGTACAGTTTCGCGATGACGCGATCGGTGATAACTTTGGAAGCGCTGGGCAGCGCCGCGGAGTCCGGAGCAGACAATTCTCAGCGGGAACCGCACGTATGGAGCGGTTCACATTGTGCGACCAACGGAGCAACTTATGAAACCCACAGTCACTCGCCTTGATGATCCTCGCATCTGGTTTCTGGGCGGATTGATCGTCGTCTCGGCGGCGGTGCGGCTGGTGCCACATCCCCCCAATGTGACGCCGGCGGCCGCGTTGGCGCTGTTAGCGGGGGCCATGCTCGGCAGCCGCGCGGCTGCTGTCGCCGTTCCGTTTGCCGCGTTGTTGTTAAGCGATCTGGCGATCGGGCTGTTTCACCGCTCCGACTTCGCGCTGCACCGCTCGCAGATTTTTGTTTATGGGGCGTTCGCGCTGATCGCACTCCTCGGTCGCAGCCTGCAAAATCATCGGCGCCGCCCGCTCCGAATCGCCGCTGCATCGCTGGCCGCGTCGGCGTTGTTCTTCGCGGTCACGAATTTTGGCGTCTGGCTGTTGGGCGACATGTACGGTCGCACGCCCGCGGAACTTGTCCGATGCTATGTGCAGGCGATTCCGTTCTTCGGCAATACGGTGGTGGGCGATCTGGCGTTCTCGATGCTGTTCTTCGGTGGACTGGCATTCTTCGAGAGCCTTGTCGAGGAACGCGAACCGTCGGCGGTGCTTGGTGACGAGCCGTGACTCGAGGAGCGAGCTACGCCAACTGACAATTCCCGCCTCACGTCAGTGTCCCGAAGAAACATTCGCGGCCGGTGTGGGCATCGTCTTCTCGATGATCGCCGCCCCGCAGGCATCGCCGAAGACGTTGACGACCGTGCGGAAGCGGTCGAGCAACCAGTCGACCGAGAGAATGATGGTGATGTACTCGACGGGAAGCCCCACCGCCGAAAGCACAATGACCATCGTCACGAGTCCGGCCTCGGGGATCCCGGCGGCGCCGATCGCTGCGAGTGTGGCGGTCACGGCGATGGTGATCTGATTGGCAAACGTCAGATCCATGCCGACAACCTGGGCGAT
>JAHBXU010000280.1 GCA_019636315.1 Planctomycetaceae bacterium
GCTGATCGACGGGGACATTCGCCGTCCCAGCGTGCACAAGGTGTTCGACCTGAAGAACCGCCCCGGGCTGTGTGAGGTGTTGACCGACAAAGTCGAGTTCACTGACGCTCTGCATTCGGTCAGTCCTGCAGGGCTGACTGTCCTGACGGCGGGGCGTGTGGATTCGGACGCTCTGCGGGTGCTCGCCCAGGACAAGATGGGGCAGTTGATCGAACTGGCCCGCAGCCGCTTCGACTTCATCATTCTCGACACGTCCCCCATTCTGCCGGTCACCGACGCGCTGCTGATGTCCCAGTTCATGGACGGAGTGTTGTTCTCCCTGCGTCGCGATGTGAGCCGCTCCGCGAAGGTGTCGGCCGCCGTACAACGGGTCGCCATGCTGGGAGTGAACATCCTCGGCGCCGTGGCCATCGGCCTTGATGAAGGGCCGTCCCGGTCTCGGTACTCGTATTACAACTATGGCTATGGATATGGTTATGGCCAGAATCCCCACAGCCCGGGTAGTGCTCCGGCACAACCGCCCGCTCGTCGGAGTTAGTCCCGCGGCGGAAGCCGCTGCGGCCCGGCCGATGCTGGTCGCCGCCTGTCACAATTGATTGATTCCACGAGAACGTCGCCATGAAAAGTGCCAGCTTCCTGGTGGTTGCCGTTGTCATCGCCGCACTGTCGGGTTGGGCGCATGGCTTAGTCATCGACCGTTGGGGGACGCCGGATGATTTGAAACGCGTCGCCGAGCAGGTGGAGAAACTGGATGTGAACATCGAGGGCTGGACGCACGGCGGCGACCTCGGCATCCGCGATCAGGTGCGCAAGGCCGCAGGCGCCGAAGGGTATTTCTCCCGCAACTACACGCATGATGCGACCGGCACCACTGTGCAGGTCACCGTCCTGTGCGGACGTCCGGGGCCCATTTCGCTGCACACGCCCGATGTCTGTTTTGTGAATGCGGGCATGGTGCAACAGGCCGATCCGACGCCGACCGTCTTGACGCGCGAATCCACGGGGGGAGACGTCGACGATGTCCCGGCGCGGTTCTACGTCACCCGGTACGCTCCCCCGCCGTCTCACCCGGGGCCCATGATCAAGACGCTGTGGGCCTGGAGTAACGATGGTCAATCGTGGTCCATCCCCGAGAATCCTCGTCTCCACTTTTCGCGCGAGCCCTACCTTTATCGTCTCTATTTCACAACCCCCCAAGCCCCGTTCAATCCCTCGGAGACAGACGAAGAGGAAGCCAAAGGTCCTGTGGACGACTTCCTGCCTGAATTCCTCAACCGATTCGCGGCAGTCACTCGGCACACGCCCGAATGATTCGACCAGTGATCCGGTAGCCCCCCTGTTTAATCGATTCTGGAACCATGTCATTCCTTCATGCTCTCACGGTCGATGTCGAAGACTGGCCCCAGTCGACGCTTGACCACGCGCTCCCCGTCACTGAGCGGGCCGTCGTGAACACGCGCCGCATGCTTGAGTTGTTCGCCCGGTGCAACGTCCGTGGCACGTTCTTCGTCCTTGGCCGCCTGGCGCGTAAGTTTCCTCATATCGTTCGCGAAATTGACGACGCAGGGCACGAAGTTGCCAGCCACGGCTATTCGCACAAGCCGGTCTTTAAGATCGGGCCGCAAACGTTCGCCGACGAGTTGGAGCACTCCGTCAAACTGCTGGAGGATATCACCGGCCGACCGGTTCACGGTTATCGGGCTCCGGATTTTTCCATCACCAGCGAATCCCTGTGGGCGCTCGATATTCTCGGCGAGTATGGACTGACGTACGACTCCAGTGTGATGCCGGTCCCGATGCGGCGCTACGGCATCGACGGTTTCCCGCGGCACATCCACCGCCTCGACAACGGGTTGATCGAGGTTCCGCTTTCGACGATCTCATTCGCGTTTCGCCGTTGGCCAGTGGCCGGCGGTGGATACCTGCGTCTCTACCCTTACCGGGTGACGGCCCACGCCATTCGGCGGCTGCAAAGCGAGGGCCTGCCCGCCGTCGTGTATCTCCACCCCTATGAACTTGACCCTGCTGAGATCCGGGAAGTGAGTTTTCCGGTCGCAGCACGAACGCGTGTCACGCAGGGGCTTGGCCGTCGGCACATCGAATCCCGCCTCTCGCGGCTGTTCACCGAGTTTCGTTTCGGGCCGCTGTCGGAAGTCATTGAACCGAATCTCGAAACGGCGCCGGCTGCCGCGCCGCTTTCTGCGACCAGCGGATTTCGTCCGCGCCCTGCCTCCCCTGTCGGTGTTGAAAGCGTCCTGCGGTGAAAGACTCCAAGAGGCATCGCCGCAACTCGACAAAGTCGCTGGCTATCCGGGGCGTGCTGTTCAATTGGCTTGGCCGCGGGTGTTCGTTTGCCATCACCTTCTTCCTCACTCCCTACCTCGTCCACACATTGGGTGACGAGCGGTACGGGCTGTGGTCGATCGTGATGTCGCTGACGAGCTATTACGGCATGGCCGACATGGGGCTGAACGGCGCCGGGACGAAGTATATCGCCCAGTATCACGCGCTCGACGATCGCGAGTCGATGAACAAGGTGATCGTCACCTCGCTCATCGCCTACACCTGCCTGGCCGGACTCGTGATGATCGTCTGTGGTGCGATGGCCTTGGCGTTTCCATATCTGTTTGAGGTCACCGCTGTCTCAACCACGACCATTCGCGCCATTGTGCTGCTGACGGGCGGCACGATCGTCCTGCGGCTGTCGGGTCAGGTTTTCACCGCAACGCTCACGGCATTACAGCGGCACGATCTGGCCAACTCGGCGGCCGTGTCTCAGCAGTTGTTCCAGGCGCTGGCTGTGGTTGCGGTCGTCTACAACGGGGGGGGGCTTCTGGGCATGGCCTGGGCCACGCTGGGGGCGGCGGCCATCGGACGGGCCATTCGCATTTTTGTCGCCCGGCGCCTGCTGCCTGGCGTCGAACTGTCGCTCAAGTACTTCGATCGCCCCACATTAAACCAGTTGTTCCATTTCAGTCTCATGACGAGCGCCACACGCATTGCGCGTCGAATGGCGGAGCGTCTGGGCACAATTCTTGTCGGTGCATTCGTCGGTCCGGCGGCTGTCACCGTTTACGACATCGCCGAACGTCTGACGAACAAGACCGGAGAGCTGGGGCAAGCGATTAATCCGGTGATTGATCCCCTGGCCAGCCGGCTCGATGCCAAAGGAGACCGTTCAGCCATCGTCAAGATGGTCACACTCAGCACGCGTCTCATGCTGTCCATCGGGCTGTATGTCTTCATGATGCTCGTCATCATCGGGGATCAGTTCATCGCACTTTGGATCGGCCCGGAACATGCCGAGCGGACCTATCCCGTGCTGTGCGTGCTTGCTGCAGCGCACCTGGCGCGTATGGCCGGCAATCCCCTGCGGAGCACACTCCGCGGTTCCGGGCGTCTGAGTGTGTTGATGCGTGTCTCGCTGATTGAAGTGGCACTCACGCTTGTGCCCGCGCCGCTGCTCGTGTGGCAGTACGGACCAATGGGAATGGCGATAACAGTGCTTTTGTCCCAGGTGATCACAGGCTTTTTCCTGCTGCCTTACGCGACGTGTTGCACGTTCGACTGCCCGCTGCGGCGATACTTTCAGGATGCGTGGATTCCTGCACTGGCTGTTGCTTCCATCACGCTGGCCACCGCGCTGTCAATCAATCATTACGTCACCCCGACCCGCATGTTGCATGTCCTGGCGGAGTTTGCAGTCGCCGGCATCGTCACGGCCGTCGCGGCATTCTTCATCTGCCTCGACGGGGAACACCGACGCGACGTCCTGCACGCCGTGTCGGCTCGTTGGCAGAGCCGCGGCAAGTCAGCGGCGAGCCTGCTCGAACCTTCTGTCCCTCTGAAGCCATGAGATCGACCGTCTCATGCGATCGGCCGTTGCTTGAGGTGCTTGAAGTGCCGGAGCACAAGGCGCGAATGATGCACGGTTCTCTGAATCGCTTCGGCACTTTGATTCCTGGAAAGGAAAGCGGTCGGCAATGAACCTGCCACCGGTTTTTGTTGTTGGGGCGCAGAGGTCGGGAACGACCATGGCGCGGCTGATGTTGAACGCGCACTCACGTTTGGCAATCCCCTTCGAGACAAACTTCATTCCGGAGTTTTGGTCTCGAATTGGGGCGTTCGGAGATTTGGCGGATGACAACAATGTCTTGCGATTGATTGCCGCCATACAACGCGAACCGTTGGTCAGCCGGGACAGGCTGGGCCAGTTCTCACCTTCGGACGTCCTGCGTCACATGCGGACGCGAACCTACTCGGGCGTGGTCGACGGGCTTTTTCGGACGTATGCAATGTCCGAGGGAAAGGTTCGCTGGGGAGACAAGACTCCAGGAGCCGAAGTCTCGATGAATGTGCTGGATTTCCTGTTTCCAGATGGTTTGTTCCTGCATGTCATCCGCGACGGACGCGACGTCGCGATGTCGCGCAAGAGCGTCTGGAATCGCTCGATGGTGAAATCGGCACATGATTGGGCATGGAAGGTTTCCATGGGGCGGAAGTTTGGCGCCCTGCTGGGGGACCGTTACCGCGAGATTCGCTACGAAGATCTCGTTCGATCGCCCGTGGAATCACTGACGGCCATTTGTCATTGGATGGGTGAGGAATTCGAGCCGTCAATGCTGGAGTATCATCTGGATGCCGGCCAGCGCATGCCGGAACGCAGCCTGTCACATCATCAGAATTCGATTCGGCCGCCCGATGCCAGGAAGGTTTTCATGTGGCGCCATTCCATGAGCCTCGGCGACCGGGCAATTTTTCAGAAGATCGCCGGCCGATTGTTGGATGATCTTGGGTATGAGATCGAAGATGACCGGCCCTGGAAATTCCGCTTGTCCGGACGGATGCGTGAGGTGATTTATGCGCTGCGGGGAGACACCGTCTTTTCGAGTCCAGTGATGCGTTCCATGGTTCTATCGCAGGATGCGTCACTGCAGGAAAGCCATGGCGCTGAGCCGATGACTCATCGTGCCGACCTCCGGCCCGAGCTGGCCCATACGACATGATTGCGGACAGACGGCAATTGTTTGACGCTGAACGATCACAGCGGGAGTACGGCAACCAACCGCGTGTGCTGGCAATTGCCTATTCCTTTCCGCCGATCAGCGGCAGTGGGGCCATCCGGAATCTGAAAATCTTGAAGCATCTGCCGGAGTACGGTTGGCGGATGCGCGTGTTGAGTGTTTCCTCCCCCGGATCGCTCACCGATGGTGAGCGGCGGCTGATGGAGCAGATCCCGGAAGAGACGGATGTTGTGCGGGCATGGGAGTTCCAGTCTGATCGGCTGCTCGGACGGTTGCGGCAGACGCTCTCCCCGGGCAAACGCGGAGCCTCCGGGGTTGCCGGCGCGGCGGCGGTTGCTGGTGCCGATTCCCCCAACGCGAATGGACAAACGCCCCAGAAGGCTTCTGCCGCGCGGTCTCGCTGGCAACGGTTCAAGGATACGATCACGAACGTCCTGTCGATTCCCGACCGGCATGTCGGATGGTTTCCGTGCGCGACGTGGGCGGGATGTCGGGCGTTACAGCGGGAGCCGGTGGATGTGATTTACGCCGTCGGCAAGCCATGGACGAGTTTTTTCGTGGGCTATGTTCTGAAGGTGCTGTTTCGCAAGCCGCTGGTGATCGACTTTATGGACCCCTGGCGGGACAGCCCGTGGGCAAGATAGGAGGGGAGCTTTCTTGACGGCGTTCAGACGCGTCTTGAACGCTTCATTGTGGGACGCGCTGATTTTGTGATCGCCAACACCCAAACGCTGGCAGAAGACTTTATCGAGCGTTTGCATGTGCCGCCGGAGCGCGTCGAGGTCATTACGTGCGGCTATGACGAACAGGATCTTTCTGCGGCGACGGATGCGGACAGTCTTGCCGAATGCGACACCGAGGGGCTGTTTTCGATCACACACACTGGGACGTTCTACAAGCAGCGCAATCCCCGCAATTTTTTGAAAGGGGTGAAGCGGCTGCTGGAGGAACGGGCGGTCGATCCCGCCAGATTGCGGATTAACTTCGTTGGCAAGATGAACGTCAAAGATCCGGAACTCACGTCTCTGTTATCCGATCCGGTCATTGCGCCGACGGTCCATCGCCAG
>JAHBXU010000281.1 GCA_019636315.1 Planctomycetaceae bacterium
TGACGGAGTGAACTCTGCCGGGGGTTGCAGAAACGTCGATCCGGCAGTCCAGGCGATCTGCCCCTGTCGGGCGCGAATCGAGTAGCTTTGATCGAGACTGCGAATCGCAGATGCCGATTCGGCTAACTCATCGTTGAGGGATTGGGACAGCGCTCCCATTCCGGCGGTCGCTCCCACCACGCCGACCGTCCCGACCGTGACAGCTTCGGCGGACAACAGGTAACCCGCTTCATCCAGCCAAAGTTGTCTTAGCAGGCGAATCATGCGTCTTTCTCCTCGGAGCGATCGGAACCCGCAATCTCTGACGAGTCCTGATCGGGAAACTGCAACCGGTTCGCAGCACCGCCGAGTTGGTCGGCAGCGGCCCGCTATGGGCAGAGAACCGCGCGGCACCATGAATCGTTTGTGCCGATTATTCCGAGAATACGAAAGATGCAACCATCGTCAAGATGGGAAGAATGCCGATTGTATTGAATTTGCGTCGGAGTGGCGGGTTTGTCGGCGGTGGTTCCGTTGAATCACTGCTGCGCTTGCGTGGCACGGTGTCACATCGCCAGCCGGGTCGGCATGGACGTTCCGTGCGCACGCTCACCCGTCTTGCGGCGTGAGAGCAGGCCTGCTTGCCGCGCACCTGGCTTTCGCTCCGGCGCGGCCTCAATCGATTCCGGGCTCGTCAACGCATCGCTCGGACGATTCCCCCGGCGATCCCATGTTCCTGCGGTCTAAGCGGGCGCGACGCGTGGTACGGGATCAGTCCTGACGGCGAATGCACTGGAGTGCTGTATTGGCCGCCTGCTTGACGTCCGGCTGATCGTTCTCAGCGACGAACTCCAATTGCGAGATTGCCGAACTGGCAGCCGGACCAAATCCGCCCAGAGTGAGAGCCGCAGCCGATCGGACTTCCGGATCGCTGTCATGCAGGGCGCTGGTCAGAGCGATCTTCATCGAACTCGTCGGCTTTTCTCCGGTGCGCCCGAGGGCCAGCAGGGCCAGCGTGCGGACTTCGGCACTCGGTTGAGCGGTGAGCATGATCAACGCTTCGATGGCCGCTGCACGATCGGTTGATGTCGAAATGCGCGCCAGGGCTTCTGCAGCATGCAACTGGATCAGCTGGTCCTCGCTGCTCAAGCTATGTTGCAACATGGGGACGGCCGGGTGAGCCGGATTGCCGATCCCGGACAGCGTGTATGCCGCATGCTGGATGGCTTCCGTTTCGCTGCTGTAAAGCAATTGGGACAGCGACTCCACAACGGCCTGCACATCGCCCGTAATTTCCCACAGCGACCAGGCCGCATGAGCCCGGACAATGTCGGACTTGTCGTGCAGAAGCATGCGAACGGCCAATGACGCCGTGGAGGCATTGCGTCCCATCCGGGCCAACGCCTGCAATCCATCCATGCGAACTTCGGGATCCTCGCTGTCCAGTTTGACCACTTCACGGAGCACGGCGGCATTGGCGTCGTGACACAGGCGTGTCAACGATGTCGTCTGCCAGCGAGAATCGTCATTCCAATCCTGGGGCACCACATTGGGGAGCGCGGCGACCGGTTCTGTGCTGGTATGAACCGCCAACTGAGCAGTGTTTGACGTCGTCTGGTCGACGGTGGTGGCGACGACCTGCACATTGACCACCTGAGATTCCACAGACGAGGACGCCACGGTAAGGGCTTCGTGAGTGGCTGCGGCGACCTGAGATTCTGGCGGTGACTGCGGTACGGTTTCGACGACAACCGGCGGCGGCAAGGTCACAGGCTTCGTCGCCTGCGGCTTCTCGTCGACGACCCGCGTCGAGGCAACCGCTGTCCGTTCGACAGGGGTTCGCGGCGTCACCTGACGTCTTTGGGGCGGGGTGTCCGTCGTCGCCGTTGCTGTTGCGGTTTTGGCAACGTACTCCGCTGTCGCTTTGTTGGCCGCGTTGGCGATGGCTTCGGCAGTGGCCGCCGCGGCCGCATTGGCGATCAATTGAGCGGTTCGCTCATCAATAACGGTGTTGCTTCTGGCGAATTCCTCGCCGGTGCGCATCCGCGGGCGTGGGCCTGATTGGGAGGAGGCGACGATCTCCTTGTAGTTCGTCTGAGTGCGCGGGCGTCCGGCCTGCACGTAATCGAGGCCGTCGGCCGCCTCACCGTTGTCCGGCTCCAGGGCGAGGACCTGTCGGTAGTAACGCGTCGCCAGGTCGGGACGACCTTCCTTCTCGTACTGGCGCGCGGCCGCAAGAAGCTGAGCCTTTGTGTGCGTTGACGGCGGCGCCGGACTGCCGGAGTTCGCCATGCGATTCTGTGCGGATCGTGACGCACAACCGACAGAAACGAGGATCGCGGCGGAACACATCAGCCGCACAGTCATCTGCCGAATGGTCATCGAAGCTCCCCCTGTGTCCGATGCGATGTCGGCCGCAACAGCGAGGAATGTCTCATCGCCGTCGTGCTGCTCATGCCGCATCCTGTAATTGGCACGTTTTTGAACCTGGACGCATCGCGGAGGATGCGATCAAATCGCTCCCGACTCCGGATCGCGACGCGACGCGACGCGGGATCGAGAAATGTTCGGCTTGGTTGTGTCTTCACGGTCGCCGCAGTGATGGCCGGATGTGCCCCGCCGCGGAGGCAACCTCTTGGGGAGTTCGCCTATTCATGCTGTATCGGTCATTCAGGTTGGAAGGATGAGCCGAAGTTGAGCGGGACCAGCGGTTCTAGCGAGGATTCCGCCAATTCCGATTCATTCCGTCGAGAAATTCGTCGTCGAACGTCGCGCAGGCTTTGCCGACGGTCGCTCCCATGTCCGCGAAATTTTCGATCTTACAAGCGGCAAATCACACGACGACCGGCGCGCCATCCGGCAGGGAAACGTCCGAGAATCTCTTGTTAACACTTCGAGTTACGAAGCAACGGGGCTAGAATGTTCGTGTGGAACCGACCGTGAAATCTTCCCCCGAGGGGAATGGCGTGTCTGCTGTGCCCGCATCCCGTGGCCCCGTGTTGGCGATGGCGGACGAAACCGTCCGCGCAGCCGCTGGCAATGGAGAGCCTTTGCACGAACGGACGACCGGGAAACCGGACGGCGATGGCCTGACGCAGAAGGTCGCGATGCTCCGAAGGAACCTGAGTTCCGTCATCCTGGGGAAAACCGATCCGATCGACGTGCTGATTGTGGCGTTGCTCTCCGGGGGATCGGTGTTGCTGGAAGATGTCCCCGGCGTCGGCAAGACGACGCTCGCCAAGGCTCTGGCCCGATCCCTCGACGTTGAGTTCCGGCGGATTCAGTTCACACCGGACCTGCTGCCGACGGACATCCTGGGATCGTCGATCTATCACCCGGCGGATGGAACGTTCACCTTTCGCCCGGGGCCGATCTTTTGCAGCGTGCTGCTGGCCGACGAGATCAACCGGGCTTCGCCGCGGACGCAATCGGCGCTCCTCGAAGCGATGAGCGAGTTGCAGGTGACAATCGAGGGTCAACGCTATCCATTACCTCGCCCGTTTCTGGTGCTGGCGACTCAGAATCCGATCGACTTTCATGGAACGTATCCGTTGCCGGAAGCGCAGCTGGATCGATTTCTCGTGCATCTCAATCTCGGCTATCCGGATGCTCAGACGGAGATGGAGATCCTGTATGCACAAGCCGAGCACCGCCCCCTCGACGAGGTCGCCCCTGTGCTCACGGGCGACGACGTCAACGCACTGCAATCGATGGTTAAGCGGGTGCACGTCGATCGTTCTGTCGCGCAATACCTGCTCGAAATCGTGAATGCCACGCGGAACCATCATCAGCTGCAGTTGGGCGTCAGTCCGCGGGGATCGCTGATGTTCTTTCGCGCTGCTCAAGCCGCCGCTCTCCTTGCCGGCCGTGATCATGTGCAGCCGGACGACGTCCGTCGCCTCGTGCCGCATGTGCTCCCGCACCGTTGCACACTCACGGCCCAAGCGCGGTATTCCGGCGTCAGCAAGCAGGCGATCATGACGGGCATCATCGAAAGTCTCCGCATTCCGGTGTGATGGTCCGATGGGTTACCGCTCACGCGTCGTTGTTCCGCTGTTTGACTATTTCTGGCGGTTCAAACTGACGCCTGCCGGTCGCATGCTCGTGATGGCGTTAATGCTGTCGGCCTTCGGATTCGTCTCGATCGAGATCCCGGTGTATCAGGTGTTTTGCGGTCTGTTCGGGTTGTTGCTGGCCGTCGAGCCGCTCGGACTGCTGCTGCGACCACGACTCGATGTCGAGGGTGCGGCGCCAGCGAAAGTCCGCGCCGAAGAACCATTCACCATCACGCTCCGCCTGAAAAACGGCGCGTGGCGTCCGGCGTTTGATCTGATGGCCACCCTGGCCGGACTCCCGAAGTCGATGGAGCACTTGAACGGCGACGCCTACCTGCCGTCTCTCCGCAGCGGACAATCCGGAGTTCTCCCGGTGAATCTTGTGGCGCGCCGTCGCGGAGTGCACCGCTTGCCTCCCATTGAGGTTCACTCGACCTTTCCTTTCAATCTGATGCGGTTTGGCGGGAGCCGATTGCCGGCCCAATCGATGATGGTCCTGCCAGCCTATCAATCGGTCGAGCGGTGGGACGTTCCGTTGAGTCAACGCTATCAACCCGGCGGCGTGCTCCTGACGCCGCGCCTGGGAAACTCCGTTGAGTACATCGGCAATCGCGAATACCAGCCGGGGGAGCCGGTCCGTCACTTCGATACGCGCGCCTGGGCGCGGCTGGGACGGCCCGTTGTGCGCGAGTATCAGGAAGAGTATCTGTGCCGCGTGGCGATTATTCTCGATACGTACATCCCGCGTCGCCTGCGGCCCGGGCGGGACGGTTTTCCTCAGTTGGAAGCGGCCGTGAAATTGACGGCGGCCGCCGCCGAGGCCATGTCGACAGGCGACTATCTGATCGACTTCTTTGCGGCCGGACCAAACCTGCATGTGTTCCGTTCCTCCGGCAACCGGGCGAGTTTTGACAGCGTGCTGGAGATTCTGGCGTCCGTCGACGCCAGCCGCTCCGACCCGTTCGAGCAGGTCTCGCCCGTCGTCGCGGAGGAGATGCTGAGGATTTCGACCGCCATTTGCATTCTGCTGGACTGGGACGACTCGCGTCGCCAGTTGGCCGAGCACATCGTCTCCGCCGGCTGCGCATTGCAGGTCATCGTCGTGCGTGACGATCCGACCACGCTCCCCTTCAGGGTGGACGGCGATCTGCGACTCGTCACGGCGTCGCAAGTGAATCACGGCCAGTTGCACTCCGTGTGAGCCGACCGGATGCTCCGACTGACGTCTCCTTCCGAACTTCGACTCACCCGTGCCGAGGACGATACGTTCCGCTCGACGCGGCGGTTGGCCGCGCTGCTGATTGCGATCCAGGCGGTCATCCTGGGCTACGCATCGGGGGCGCATCTCTTCGCGGGCCTCACGATCGGCCTGGCCGCGATCGCGGCGTTCACGCGACGCCGGCTGCAAATCGATCGTGGTGGTCTGCTCATTCTCTATGCGGCCATCGCTCTCGTACTTCTGCTCGAGGCACTGGTTTCGCCATTTCCCTTCTCGGAGGATGCGCTGTTTGTTCGCACGCCATTCGCGCACACCGTGGCGCGGTATCTGATCTGTGTGCAACTCGTCTCGCTGGTTGTCCGACGACCGTCCGATCGCCCCCCGATCTGGCTGGCGGGCCTGGGAGCCCTGAGCCTGCCCTTCGCAGCGAACATCAACCTTCCCGACGCAAGACATTATGTCATGCTGACGTGGATCATGGGGTTCGTCGCCGTCGCGGCAGTCTACGGCAGTCATGCGCGGCGGCCGGTGGAAACGTCAAATTTGTCCCGCAGTCCGCTCAGGGCATCGTTGCTGGCGGGCAGCCTGCTGGCCGCCCTGCTGCTGGGCGGCGGCGGTTCGCTGGCTCTGCTGCGATACGAACGGGACATCGAGTTCTTCCTGCAGGAGTTTCTCGGTCAGGGGGCCGGCAGCACACGCAGCGGCTTTTCGCCAAACGGCAGATTGAGCGACGTCCTGACCTGGAAGACCACGGATGCGGACGACGTGGCGCTGCGGGTTTATAGTGATCGTCAACCCGGCTACCTCCGCGGCATGGCGTTTGACACGTATCT
>JAHBXU010000282.1 GCA_019636315.1 Planctomycetaceae bacterium
TTCGAGATCACCGGCGCGATGACGCGGCTGTTTCAGGAGCATGTCGCCCGGGATGACAGTTTTCGTGCGTCGTTTCTGGGGCATGTTGTCACCGAGCTGCTGCTCGATCGAGTGCTGCATGAAACTTACCCCGGACGAATGGATCGCTACTATGCGGCCTGGGAATCCATCGACCCGGAGTTCGTCGAACATGCCGTGGAGCGAATGACGCAGCAACCGGCGCCGCAGACGGCAATGTTCCTCGGACTTTTTCAGCGGGAACGGTTCCTGTACGATTATGCGAACTCGGAACGCCTGCTGTTTCGCCTGAATCAGGTGATGCACCGCGTGAAGCTGCCGCAGCTTCCCGGTCACACAACCGCTGTGTTCGACTCCGGGGTCTTGATCGTCCGCCAGCGATGGCGCGAACTGTTGCCTTGGGAGCAGTTTGACCTGGCGGACCTCCGGTGACGACGCGTCGGCCGACAGTCTCTGACCCTCACCCCTCTGAACTTCCGCCCTTGAGACGCCTCATGAAATACGGCCTGAACCTTCTGCTGTGGACGACGGACGTTAACGAGAACCTGTATCCCCTGTGCGAACAGATCAAGGGCTGGGGGTACGACGGCGTTGAACTGCCGATTTTTGACATGAATCGGAAGAACTTCGCTGCCGCGGGAAAGCACCTTGATGATCTGGGGCTGGAGCGGACTGCCGTTACGGTGGGAACGCCCGACGAGAACCCGATCTCCCCCGATGCCGCGAAACGGAAGGCCGGGTTGGAGCGGATTCAACGCGCCGTCGAGATGTGCCAGGTGGCGGGGGCCACGCACCTGTGCGGCCCGTTTCACTCGGCCTTGGGAGAGTTCTCCGGCGCCGGGCCCACGGCCGACGAATGGAAGTGGGGGCAGGACACGCTCCGTCAGGCCGCCGACTTCGCCCAGCAGGCGGGCGTCATGCTCACACTCGAATACCTCAACCGCTTCGAGTGTTACTTTCTCAACAGTGCAGCTGATACGGCGCGATTTTGCCGCGAAGTCGACCACCCGCACCTCAAGATGATGTATGACACGTTCCATGCGAACATCGAGGAGAAGTGCATTCGCTCGGCGGTGCAAGTGTGTGCTGATCAAATGGTCCACGTACACATCTCGGAGAACGACCGCTCGACGCCCGGCGAGGGAGCGGTCAACTGGGATGCCTCCTTCGCCGCGCTCAAAGAGGTGAACTACGACGGCTGGCTGATGATCGAGGCGTTCGGCCTGGCGTTGCCGGCCCTCGCTGCCGCAACAAAGATCTGGCGTCGGATGTTCTCGAGCGAAGAACACCTCGCCACGGCGGGACTGCAGTTCATGAAGTCCCGCTGGGAAGGGTAGTCAACGTATCTCAAGCCGGATGCGATTCGGCTCACCCTCAGAAGAGTAAAAGAAGCCTCCCGCTCCCCCCGAAACAGGAGGCTCCAAGACGACAGGCGGGGAGGTCGGCTACGCACCGAGGTTCACCGCGATGCCGCCCGAGCGTCGCAGTCAACCGATGCTGCCTGCGACATTCGACACGGACCTGTCCGGTGGGCTGGGGGTGCCAAAGCCACCGGACAGGCGCCCAGCCGCATGCTGCGGCAGGACAGGATTCCCGGACGTCGACCGTCCCTGGTCGACGAAGTATGAACAGGTTCCGCTATGGTTGAGCCGCACGGAGAACGGCGGGCGTCCGTCCGCGCGGATTGTTGGGGGTTGTCCCGCTTCGGGTTGCCGCCCGAAGCGGGTTGCAATCTCTATGGTGAGCACACAGCCGTGTGATTGCTTTCGCCGGGTTCTCAGTTTGCAAGCCGGATGCCCGCGATCGCGGCGACGCCAATTCCTGTCATAACTGCATTATCTACCAATCGGTTGCAACCGGGAACATCGGGCCATCCCTGATTCGAGACGTGTCTCAGTCTTGCATCGAGTGACATCGGTGTGACGACATGGTTTGCCGGTTGTTGCTCGCGGCGAGCCGCATGTCGCCGCAAAATCCCAGCCGCTCACGCAGAATGGCGGACGGACGGAATTGAGAAATCTCGCTCGGCCAATGAAGATGTGCGTGCCGCATTTGATTGAGACCAGCGCCGTGCCACATCAGCGTTCGGGTGCCTCAATCGGCCTCGCGGCAGTCCTCGATCCGGACGGTCTAGAAGGGAACATGCGATGCAGCAGCGAAAGGGAATTGTGCTGGCAGGAGGAAGCGGAACGCGGCTGTATCCGGCGACGCGCGTGGTCAGCAAGCAACTGCTGCCCGTGTACGACAAGCCGATGATCTATTACCCGCTCTCGACGCTCATGCTGGCCGGCATCCGCGATCTGCTGGTCATCAGCACGCCGCACGATCTGCCGCTATATCGCGAACTCCTGTCCGATGGTTCGCAGTGGGGGCTTTCGATCCAGTACGCGGAACAGCCGCGGCCGGAAGGACTGGCGCAGGCGTTTCATATTGGCGCCGAGTTCGTCGGCGACGCGCCGTCGTGCCTCATTCTGGGCGACAACATTTTCTATGGCAGCAAGCTGCCGCAGAATCTGCAAGACGTGAATGAACGCACGACGGGGGCGACGATCTATGCCTATCGGGTCCGCGACCCGGAACGTTACGGCGTGGTCGAACTCGATGCGACCGGGAGAGCGATCAGCATTGAGGAGAAGCCACTGCAGCCGAAATCCCGTTTCGCCGTGACGGGTCTCTACTTCTATGACGCGGACGTCGTGGACATTGCCCGGTCGGTCAAGCCCTCGGCTCGCGGCGAACTGGAAATCACTGACGTCAACCGGGCTTACATGGAGCGCGGCGACCTGCAGGTCGAAATCCTCGACCGCGGCACCGCGTGGCTCGACACCGGCACCCATCAATCGCTGCAGGAGGCGACGACCTACTTCAGCATCCTGGAGCAGCGGCAGGGGCTCAAGATCGCCTGCCTCGAAGAAATCGCCTTCCGCATGGAGTACATTGATGCGGCCCAACTGCAATCGCTTGGCGAAGCGATGGGCAGCAGCAGCTACGGGAACTATCTCCTGTCGCTGCTGGAGTGACCTTGTCGCTCGTTCGCGACGGAATTGATGGACGCGTGGCATCCCCCATCCCAAGCCGACGGCTTTGCCGTCGGACAATGGTGGTGCGGTTTTCCATGCTTGACCACACGGAGCCGAGGTCGTCCTCCTCGGATCAATTCTGCTGCTTGTCATCGCCAAATATGTGGGTGCCGCTGGGCGGTTTGTCCGCCAGTGCATCCGGGGAACGCATTTCCAGCGCTGGCCGACGGATCGTGCACGCTCACATGGATGGCGCGTGACGGATATGATGAGCAAGGTCAACATTCCATCTCTCTGGAGCATCCCATGCCATTTCCAGATCGTCGCGATTTCCTCAAGACGGCCGGGGCAGGCGCTGTGGCTCTGGCGGCTGGCCAACGTTCCCCGGCCGCGCAATCGCAGAAAATCATTCTGGGAGTGATCGGCCCCGGCGGCATGGGGATGAACCATGTCCGCCATTTGTGCGCGCGGAACGATGTCGAGATCGCCTGGGTCTGCGACGTCGATCAGACGCGGCTCAATGCGGCGGCCGAGCACGTCAAGACGACCGGGAACAATCGTCGCGCGAAATCTACGGGCGACATGCGTCAGGTCCTCGACGATTCGGCCGTCGACGCAGTCTTCATCGCCACTCCCGATCATTGGCACGCGCCGGCTGCCATTCTGGCCCTCAACGCCGGCAAGCATGTGTATGTCGAGAAACCCTGTTGCCACAATATTCGCGAAGGACGCCTGATGACGGAGGCGGTCCGACGGTCCGGCAAGCTGCTGCAGGTCGGCACGCAAAGTCGCAGCACGGAGTTCGTCCGCGAGGCCATGCAGCGCATTCACGAAGGAGAGATTGGCGAGGTGCTGGTTGCAAAAGCCTGGAACAGCCAGCGCCGCGGCACGATCGGCAAGGCTCGCCCGAGTGATCCCCCTGCAGAACTCGATTTTGACGCGTGGGTCGGACCGGCTCCCCTCGTGCCATATCAGTCGAATCTACTGCCCGGCATCTGGCGTTGGTGGCACGACTTCGGGTGCGGCGACATCGGCAACGACGGTGTGCACGACATCGACGTGGCGGTGTGGGGACTGGGCGTGACGACGCATCCGAAACGGGCCACCTGCCTGGGCGGGAAGTACTTCTTCGACGACGATCAGCAGTTTCCCGATACACAGTATTCCGTGATGGAATATGCGGCGGACGGCTCATCGAAACGCAAGCGGCAGCTCATCTTTGAACAACGGATCTGGTCCCCCTACAAGCAGGAAACATACGAAAACGGAGCCGCCTTCTACGGCACCGACGGCTATCTGGTCATCGGCCACACGACCGGATGGCGGCTCTACAAGCCGAAGGATCAACTTGTCGCCGAGCGCACGGGGCAGGCCGATCTCGTCGCCCACCACGACAATTTCTTCAACTGCATTCGCGGGAAGGAAACGCAGCTCAACGCCGATGCAACGGCCGGACATCTCTCGGCGGCGATTGTGCATCTGGCGAACATCGCCGCCCGCACCGCGAGCGTCCTGGAGTTCGACACTGCCACCGAGGAGATCACCAACAATCCCGCAGCTTCGAGTCTGATCGGAAGGGAGTACCGCGACGGCCACTGGGCGGTTCCCAGTTGATCGCTCCCGAGAGTTCGGCCGGATGTGATACACTGCCGACCGGTTCGCAACGACGCGTCCCCGTCCCCAGGAGCACGATCATGCACCGACTGGGCTGCCGGCGTGAAGATCATCCCCGTCTGGGGAGGCGGGAACTGCTGCAGGTCGGAGGCATGAGCCTCGTCGGCATGGGCTGGGGCGACCTGCTGCGAATGGAAGCCAACGCGGCGAGTGCGACACGGTCGCCGTCCCGTGGGACGGCCAGATCGGTCGTCTTTATCTTCCAATCGGGCGGCCCGTCGCAACACGAAACGGTCGATCCCAAGCCGCTTGCTCCCGACACGGTGCGCGGCGAATATGGGACAACGCAAACCCAACTGGCAGGCGTACACTTCTGCGAACATCTGCCCAGGCTGGCGGCCCGGACGAAGCTGTTTTCCATCGTCCGGACGATGCACCACATCGCCGACCGGCAGTTTCGCAACGAGCACAGCAGTTGTCATTATCTGTTGCACACGGGGACGACGGCGTTGCCGGTCGGCGATACGAACGCCTCGATCATTGCCCCGCGCCAGGGCCGCATCACCTGGCCGTCGATCGGTTCGATGATCGCCTACGGTGCGCCAGCTCCGGCCGATATCGGCTTGCCGTCCGTCGTCGAGCTTCCGCGATCCGCCTTGATGACGTACCCGGGCCGCGAGTCCGGACTGCTCGGACCGCAATACGATCGGCTGGGCGTCGATCTGGCGCCCCGGTGTCAGGCGAAGGACGCGGCGGGTTCGTGTCCGAACTGTTTCAGTCATGATGATCCGAATCTCGATCCGGAGCGGCTCCCCGGTCCCGGCCCCAGGGCATGGTGGGACAACAGCAGTTGCCGCGAGGCGGGTTTCCGTCTTCCCGACTTTGGAACATCGAAGGGGATCGCCGTCCCGCAACTCGAAAATCGCAGCGTTCTTCTTTCACGTCTGGAGTCGTTCCGACGCGAACTGGACGCCGCGGAGCGGGACGTCACGTTGAATACCTGGGACGTCTATCGGCAGCAGGCGCTTCAGTTCGTTCTGGCATCACGCCCCGGTAAGCACAATCCGTTCGATCTCACCCAGGAGTCCGACGCGGTGCGCGACCTGTATGGGCGGGAAGAGTGGGGACAGGGATTTCTTGTCGCCCGCCGCCTCGTCGAGGCGGGCGTCCGCATGGTGCAGGTGAATCTCCGCGGTTGGGATACGCACCAGAACGCGTTTCGCGATCTGAAGGGCAAACTGCTCCCGTCCATCGACCATTGCCTGAGCGGATTTCTTGACGATCTGGCCGATCGCGGCCTGCTCGATGAAACGCTCGTCGTCATGTGCGGGGAGATGGGGCGGACGCCGCTCATTTCGCCCATCAGCCCGAACGGAACCAACGCCTCAGGTGAGCCGTTCACCCCGGGCCGCCATCATT
>JAHBXU010000283.1 GCA_019636315.1 Planctomycetaceae bacterium
CCGACGGGGGCCGGCGGCATTCCTGTCTCGCCGGACGCACCTTCCACGCGTCGTCCTGAGCGACCGACGGCAAAGCCATCAACATCGAGGTGCTTGGCGTGTCGGTCATGCCTGAGTGATGGGCGGCGGAAATCGGTTCTCGCACCATTGTTGCCCTTGTGCACGCATCTGTAGTCGATCCGAGTCGCTGGTTCTGGCTATGATGAGGATTCGAGGTCAGGTTGCCCAGGGGGACAGTCCGTGAATCCATCGCCCGCCATCCCACGACCATTGCCTGCCACCGATTCCGGTCCGCTGGAAGGTTGGGAAGCGGAGATCGATCGGCAGATGGGAGAACTTGAGCCGAGGTTGATTGACGTGCGCAGGCACTTGCACGCGCATCCGGAGCCGTCCCGCGAGGAACGCGAAACGAGTGCATACATCGCGTCGCAGCTTGCCGCGGCCGGAGTGGAGCCACACCTTTGCCGCGACGGCCTGGGGGTGATCGCCGAAACTGTTCTCGGGACTCCAGCGGCGGATGCACCATTGATCGCGCTGCGTGCAGATCTCGATGCGCTCCGCATTCAGGATGCCAAATCAACCGCCTATGCCTCACAGAGGCCAGGCCTCTGCCATGCCTGCGGTCACGATGCGCATGCGACGATGGTCCTCGGCGCGGCACTGTTTGCCGCGGCGAATTCCGGCCGCACAATCGACGCAGTCGGAGCCAGGTTGCGGTTCGTGTTTCAGCCGGCGGAAGAGACCTCGGAGGGGGCCCGCTGGCTCGTCGAGCAGGGGGCCGTTGACGACGTCGACGCCATCCTGGGAGTGCACGTCGATCCGGAGCGGCCTTTGGGAAGCGTCGGGATACGCTATGGCACACTCACCGCCAACTGCGATGAAGTCGAAATCATCGTCGAGGGGAAGGGAGGACATTCAGCCCGTCCGCACCACACGCTGGATCCGATCGCCGCGGCTGCGCACGTTGTCAGCGCGCTCTATCAGTTCCTCCCGCGCGCGGTCGACTCCCGGAGTCCGTCCGTTTTCAGCGTCGGCAAGATCGCCGGAGGCACATTGCCCAACGTCATTCCCGACCGCGTGCAGATTCTCGGCACGCTGCGAACATTGGAGTCGGAAACGCGGACGACGCTCAAGAATCGTATTGAGGAGATTGTCCACGGTGTGAAGGAATTGAGCCGCACATCAATGCGAGTACGGTTCACAACGCCCATTGATTCCGTTGAAAACGATCACCGGGTCACGGCCGCACTCGAACGGGCGTCGCGACGGGTGCTGGGTGATGCCGGCGTGCAGATGATTGCGCGGCCCAGCATGGGAGGCGAAGATTTCTCAGCCTATCTCACGCGTGTGCCGGGATCGCTGTTGCGGATTGGTTGTGCGCCACCAGGTTTTGCGGCTCCTTTCCTGCACGCGCCCGAGTTCGATATCGATGAACGCGCGTTGGCGTTGGGAAGTCGGATCCTCCTGCGTGCAGCACTGATTCTCTCCGCCGGCGTCCGCGAAGCGGTGATCGCCTCATCAGTAGCAGCACCGCCTCCCTGACGGGGTTTTCGGAGCGCCGGGCCGCGGAGTCCATCGGTCGACCAGAACAGGAAAGCCCTCATGTCTGCATTGAGTTTTACCCGAAATGACCGGCCGACATTGGGCGTCGAGATCGAACTGCAGCTCGTCAATGCTCAAACGCTGGATCTGTCGCCGTCCATTCACGCGGTGCTTGGCGCCCTTCCTGAGCACCTGACGGCGCAGGTCAAACCGGAGTTAATGCAGAGCTATCTGGAGATCAACACGGGAATCTGCAGCACGGTCGCCGACGTCCGAGAGGATCTCAGCGGCGTACTCCGGCAATTGGAACCAATCGCCGGGTCCCTCGGACTGCGATTGTTGTGGGCCGGAACGCATCCGTTTGCGTCCTGGCGGCGTCAGCAGATCACGGTCAACGATCGGTACTACAAGCTCGTCGAGTTGATGCAGGACGTCGCCCGGCGACTGGTCACATTTGGACTGCACGTGCATGTGGGCGTCGAATCGGGCGATAAAGCAGTCATGATCTGCGATCGGATGCTTCGCCATCTGCCGCTGCTGCTGGCGCTTTCTGCCAACTCGCCCTTCTGGGAATCACGGCCGACCGGCCTCCAGTCCAACCGGTCCAAGATCATGGAGATGCTGCCCACGGCCGGGTTGCCGCACCAGATGCGGAACTGGAGCGAATACGTCTGGCTGATTGCGCACCTGCAGCACACAGGTTTCATCAACACCATTCGCGAGATCTGGTGGGACATTCGTCCGCACCACAACTTCGGTACGGTGGAGATCCGCATCTGCGATATGCCGGCGAATCTGGAGCAGGTGTTGGCGATCACGGCCCTCGTGCAATGTCTGGTGGTCGCCATCTCCGATCAGATCGACCAGGGCACGTACCTGTCCGAATATCACCCCATGATCGTGCAGCAAAACAAATGGCGGGCCACCCGCTATGGCGCTCAGGCGCAACTTGTCGACAGCGATGATTACAAACAGCATTCCGTCCAGCACACGACCGATCACCTTGTCGAGCGACTCCTGCCGACGGCCGAGATGCTTGGCTGCGTCCGGGAACTCGAATCCGTCCGCGCCCTTCCCAGCAACACCGGTGCCGAGCAGCAAGAGCGGATTTATGAGGAAACCCACAGCCGCCATGAGGTTGTGCGACGCATGCTGGACGAAAATCCGTTCACGTAACCTGTCGACCGGGTGACGAGAGGCTGACACCAGCGAAGCACTTATCATCGTCGGCAGCAGTTGCGGACAACGCACTCTATTGCCATCAGCATGGGAGCAGGGTCCCCTGCCCACCGTTCTCCAACAGATCGAGAGCTGCAGCTGATCCGCGTTCCGTTTGTTGCGGCCGCCCCCGTTGCGAGCTACGGATCCATCGCGACATCAATGGAGATGAAACAGCCGCCGCACCGCGTCGAGCAGGCCGTGGGGTGTACCATCGCGCGCCTCGTCACGCAGCGTTTCCAGCGGCGGATGGAGCAGTTTATTGACGATCCGCTCGACCGTTCGCTCAATTGCCTGCTGATCGTTGCTGTCGAGGTCCGGAAGTTTGCGAAACAGGAGTTCCAGCTCCTGCCGGCTGACGTCGTGCCACCGCTCGCGCAGCCGCTGGATAATCGGCCCGGTCGCTTTGTGATAGACGTCATGCATGAAGCGGGCGGTTTCCTCTTCGACGATGTCCCGTGCCCGGGCGATCTCCGTGGTGCGTGCCGCGCGGTTTTGTGCGCAGGTCCGTTCGAGATCGTCGATGTCATACAGGAACACGCCCTCGTCGACTTCGGCGACCGCGGGATCGAAGTCGCGGGGAGCGCCCAGATCGAGAATAAATACCGGCTCGCCCGCCCCTCGTCGGCGAACTTTGCGAAATCGTTCGGCGTCCACGATGGGACGATCCGCTCCTGTGGTGCTGATGATGATATTGGCGCGTCCGAGCCACATGTCGAGGTCGGCCCACGGCTGCGCCTGTCCACCGAATTCGTGGACCAGACGTTGAGAGTTCTCCGGCGTCCGATACACCACGACGATGCGCCCGACACCTTCGTTCTGCAGATAACGAAGCGTCTCCTCCGCCATTTCGCCCGCGCCGATGACGAGGATTGTCTTGTCGTCAAAGCGATCAAAAATGTTGCGGCCGAACTCGCCGACGGCAACGCTGGCGATGGAAATTCGTCCTTCGGACAACCGCGTCTCCGTCCGCACACGCCGGGAGACGGTCAACGCCCGTTGAAAAAGCGCGTTGGTCAGCGGACCATTGGCGTTTCCTTTGGTCGCAATGTCATAGGCGGACTTCACCTGGGAGACAATCTGACTCTCGCCCAGCACCATGCTGTCGATGCTGCAGGCGACGTCAAACAGGTGCCGCACCGCTTCTGTTCCCGTGCGGGCCAGCAAGTCTCCCAGAAATGCCTCGATCGGCAGATCGTGGAACTCGGAGAAAAACTGGGCCAGTTCCCGGGTCGAGGGAGCATCCCCTGCCGCTTCCTGGGCGGTGTACAACTCGACACGATTGCATGTCGAAACAACGACATGTTCGGACGCCGGAAACCGCGCGCGAAGCGCGTCGTAGGCCCGCAGCAACTCCGCTTCTGAGGCGAAGGCCAGCTTCTCGCGGACCGACAGATCGGCCGTTTGATGATTGCAGTAGACGACTTGAACGTTCATGAGTCCTTCGCCCCGCGATGGAGGCGACTCGAATCTCCCTGTGGAACCCGAATTGTTCGCGCGAGTTGCCGCTCTCGGTGGAGTGCGGCCAGCGACTCCGACCTGGACAGGTCATGGCCCATCACGGCCTCCACGTCTTCTCCATTCTCTCGGACGCCATGAATCCCGCCCTGACTGAAGATCTCCAGGATGATCAACGTCACAAGCAGAAATCCGCAGGCCCACATTGTGCGCCAGGCGACCAGTTTGCCGGGTGTGCGGGGTGCGACCAGCAACCAGACGAACAACCCCATCATCCCCATCCATAACAGCAAGCTGATGACGATGCTCGGTTCGCTCAAGCGGACGGAGTTGCGAACCGGGCTCTCAATGAGCGACAGCCCGACGCCGGTCGCCATTCCCAGCGTCAGAAGCGGGACGGAGACGACGATCGCCCACCAGTTCAATCGTCCGAGCCGCTCCAGGCTCGGCAGTTCCAATCCGTCCTGGAGCAGCGTTTTGTGCCTCAGTCGACGATGCTGGACGAGGTACATCACGCTGAGGACAAGCGCGATGATCACCCCCGCCGCCCCCAGCACCCACATCGTTGCGTGCAGCATGCCCCAACTGCGGACGGCGCTGAGCCTCGCGTCCGTGGACTGGTTGACAAACCGGGACGCCCCCACCATCAACACGACGATGGGCAGCAAAAACAGACCAAACCCCAGATTACGGTCCAGGACGCTCACAAACAGGTAGATCACCACCGCCAGAAAGGCCAACACGAGCAGCCAATCGTGCGTCGAACTCAGCAGCGGCGGCAGATCCGCAGCACTTGCGCGCGTGAGCAAATAGGCCATATGGGCCACAAAGCCGGCGGAGGCAAAACCAATAGCCGCCCAGCGCACCACCGCACTCTTGACCCACAATCGCGTCGCTTCCAGTGCGAGTGCGCACAGGTAACTGGCGAAGAAACAGAGGAGGGTGACGTTACTCAACATGGTTCGCGATGATGGAGGAGTCCGGGTGACCGAACAGATGCGCCGTCTCGGTCATGAAGCCCGCTCTCCGGAAATCTCGGCCGGACTCACAGGGCGCTCTCACCACTCGGCACACCAGCGGCCTGTCCGACAGGCCCCACGGACACCGGGAGACTTCCAAGTATACACTCTGGCCCCCATGTCGGTCCGCTCCCCGCGACGGGAATTGCCATCGGTTGCAATACAAAGGAATGGGAGAGCGGAATGGGAATGCTGGATAGAGGTCTTCCGCGTAGCGTCACGCCGATTGCCGATTATGATGGGGCGGTTTTGTAGTCAGTTTCACGAGGCCGGGCAGGCCGAGCGGACATCGTTGTCGTATCTGCGGGAGTGGGCTCCAGGACCATCCGAAGTCAAAAGGAGACGACTTTTATGCAGGACCAGTTCCTGAATGCGGCTCTTGAAGAAGCACAAAAAGGACTCGAAACAGGCGGTATTCCGATTGGCTCCGTCCTGGTCATCGATGGTCGGATTGTCGGTCGAGGGCACAATCGACGAGTGCAGCACGGCAGTGTCATCCGGCACGCCGAGATGGATTGCCTGGAGAACGCGGGGCGGCTCTCACCCGCCAATTATCGACGGTCCGTGCTCTATTCCACGCTCTCCCCCTGCCACATGTGCAGCGGCGCCATCCTGCTGTACAAAATTCCCTCGGTTGTCGTCGGTGAGAACCGCACGTTTCAAGGGCCCGATGACCTGTTGCGCTCGCACGGGGTGACGGTGCACATTGCCGATGACGAGCGGTGCGTGGCCCTGATGGAACGCTTTATCCAGGAACGGCCCGAGTTGTGGAATGAGGATATCGGCGAGATCGAGAAGAACGCCGGGAACTGAACGC
>JAHBXU010000284.1 GCA_019636315.1 Planctomycetaceae bacterium
GATGCGGTCCGCATGGCCGCCCAGCATCTCGTACTCAGCAAGCAACTCGTAGACGCTGGCACTTTCCGTGTGAGCGTCGACGGCATGCGCCAGGGCATGCCGCATGGAGTCGACCGTCTGATCATCGCTGCCCGGATCGCTTAACGTGAGTCCGGCCGCCGTAATGAGTGCATCGGTGTTGTCGGGTTCGAGTCGCAGAGCATGTCGGGCGTCTGCGGCCGCCTGTTCGGGGAGCCCGTACTGACGCCGATATTGGGCGCGCGCCAGGAAGGCTTCCGCAGAGCGGGGATGCTCCTTGATCATGCGGTCGAAAAGGGCGTCGGCCGGACCGGACTGCTGCAATCGGCCTCGCAACAACTGGGCCCAGGCCGCGAATGCGGTGACGCGCGTCCATTCGTGGCCGCAGAGATCGACCGTCGTGAATGCCGGATCGCGTAGTGCCCGATCATATTCGCCGGCGGCTTCGGCGTATTTGCCTTGCGCGTCGTAGGCGACAGCGGTCCACAAATGAAGGTCGCCGTCGTCCGGAGTTTTCTCCAGGAGTCGCTCGAGGTGATCGCGCGCATCGGCGAATCGACCCATCCGAAACAGGACATCGACTTGACGCCGCCGGATCTCGTCGCGCGCGGGATCGTCGCGCAAGATGCGTTCCTGAGTCTGAAACGTCTGATACCAGTCCTGCGCGGTGGTCGCGCGATCAAACTGGATGCCGGCCAGGGTGGCTGTCGCATCGAGATCGTCCGGCCGGAAATGAAGATACTCTCGGAGCAATCGCTGGGCCTGCTGCGGGTCGTCATGCAACACGGCATCCGCGCGTGCCAGTAACGATGCCGACATCCGGGCGCCCTGGTACTGGTTCGCATACCAGACCCCGGCGGCGACGACCACGGCCAGCAGCAGGCTGATGATCAGGAAGCGAATGTTCAGGCGTCCGGTGCGCGAGCCTTCGGAAGCGCGCCGTCGGCTGTTGCGGGAACGGGGCTTCTGTGCGCGCTCTTCGCGCCGAGAGACCGGGTTTGACGGCTTTGACGTGTGTGCGAGTTGATTGGATGGCATCTCGGCGTTGCTCATCGGCTGTCGAACCTGGGAGCGCAGTGATCTCGACGTCGTGAACGAGGCGTCTGATCCCCAGTGACCAAGTCGCGATTGCCGGCGACGTCTCTCAACGTGCCCTGGAGCCACGCCTCGTCTGCCCGGCCTGGAGACAATGCCGATCGTTGCAGACCTCGCGCAACGTCATCCCAGCCGGCCGCAGCAACAGCCCTGGGATTCCTGAGCGTACTCATGGCCGCGATGTCTGAGGCCCTTCCGACCCGCATAACGCATCCCTAAGCCTAAGTGCCCTTCACAGGTCCGTCAACGGGCAATCCTGAGAACACCTGACGGACCGGACCCCGTGAGACAATTTGAATCGGCTCTAACGCTGGCCAGGGATCGTACATGCCGATTTTTCCATGCGGATGGACCAGGTCGACACACATCGAGTTCACGCGGAAGCGGAATGGCGCCTTGTTCAGGCGTGCCTTCGGTGAGATGTCGCCGTGTTGGCAAGGGCCTGCGCACATTGCTTCCTGGTCGCCGGGCCCGCGGCGAGTAATCGCTTTTCATCGAATCGACGTCGTTTTCCGTACCGACCCGACATCTTTACCTCGGACGCATCGCAATTGTTCTTCGAGACTCTATGAAATCGTCGTTATTGCAGGGAAATTGGAGCCCGGGAAAAGCTCAGAACGAGAAACACAACCGATTCCCGCTGGCGCCCTCATTGATGTACAGGGCGATTGGGGGCCTTTCACCTGGTTCTCGGTTTCTGACTGTTCCCCCCGTCGGTCAGCTTGAGGACGGGGAATGCTGGGAGATTCCGTGGTGATTCCGGGAAGCGTCGTCGTCGGATTGCCGTGCGCTGGATCAACCGCCTTGATCTAGCGCCGGTGAGACGGTCACTCAGGCTTCGCGAACGACGATGCGATTGCCGTTGATGTGCACCACCTCAATTTGCCGGCCCTGTGGAATGAATGGGCCGTCGCTCACGACGTCCAACAAGCGGTCCGCCACACGGGCCTTTCCGGCCGGGCGCAAGACCGTCATCGTCTCACCGTGCTGACCCACCAGAACCGAGAGCAGGCTGCTTTCCGCCAGATCGGGCCGCAGTTGGACCTCGCCGGGGGTCTGCACGCTCGACATCCCGGGCGGCGTCAGAATCATCCGATTCAACAGCGGGATATGCGGCAGAAACCGGGACAGCGCCGTGGCCACGGCGATGACGGCGACGATCGAGGTGCTCAGTGTAACCATCGTCCACGTCGCATTCGTCAGATCGTTGTTCGGATCGTTGATCCGGAGAATCCCGTTGCCAAAGGTCTGGCTCGCCATGACGAGAGAAACAAACAACAACAGCACCCCGGAGACGCCGAACACGCCAAATCCCGGCATGACAAAGATCTCCAGCGCCAGGCATCCCAGGCCGAGCAGGAACAGCAAAACCTCCAGCCAGCCGGCCGTTCCCCCCAGAAACTTGCTCCAGAAAAACAGACCGAAGCAGACCGCGGCAATGATCCCCAGGATCCCGCTCATGAAATGCAGTTCCAGGTAAATGCAGATGATCCCCACAAAAAACAGAAGCCCAGTCACCACGTTGGTGTTGAGAATGAACACCGTGTCGTCCAGCCAGGTGCGGCCGATCTTCGTCGGCTCGACGTTCTCGGGGATCCCCAGGCGCGCCTTGAGCGTCTCGAACCGTTCTCTGTCGGTCGTACCTTCAATGGGGCGTTCCGCAATCTGAAGTTCGTGCGCCCGCCGTCCGTTGACGGTGAGCAACAGGTCCGCCGCCGACTCCGGAACGAGACGCCCCTGCTCCCAGTCCTCGCCCGCCTGATGGATCTCCTCCTCACTCATAAAGGTCACTTGACCGGATTTCTTATTGCGGACTTCATAAACCTGCAGATCCTTGTCGGCCATCGCCATCAGCAGCGCGGGCGGCCGCCCCTTGCGCTGACCCAGTTCACGCATGATCTCCCGCAGCAGACTGAGCACCTTCTCCGACGCCCGCTCGAACTGTTGCCCCTCCCGGATTTCGATCGGGCCGGCGTCGCCGAAGGTCCCATTTGGAGTCAGATAGATCTCGTCGCAGCCGAGTGCGATGATCGCCGCGCCGCTCAGAGCATGATTGGGAACATACGCCACGGTACGAATCTTCCGATCCTGCAGATCTGCGATGGCATAAGCCAAATCACGCGACTGCCAAAGCAGCCCGCCCGGTGACGTAATCTCGAAAATGATCATCTCCGCACCGTCCGCGACGGCGCGATCGATCTGGCGCTCTAAAAACGACTCCAGCAGTGGATCAATCGCCCCGGCGACCTCGATCAGGCTCACACGGTTTGCGCGGCCCGGCTTGGGCTGTTCGCGGAGCGATTCCAGCGGGAGCCGATACGCGGCGGACAGTTCGTGCCGGTTCTCCACCGTCTGCATGACGAGGAAGTCGCCGTTGCGGGCTTGCGCACCGGAAAACAGGCCCGGTTGGCCCGGCTCCTTGATTGTTCGCGAATCGCTGATGACGGCGCCGCCGTCTCGGATGCGGGCCGCGTCGGCCTCGGTCACCAGCCGCTTCTCCTTCATGCCATCAGGCGTTTCGGTCGTCAACTGAATCAGTGCCGCACGCGGGTCCATCATGGCGGTTGCGAGGGCTTCGTTGACTTTGGGGTTGTATCGCTTGGCGATCATCGTGCGGACGAACGACTGGTGATGTTCCTCGACCGGTTTCCCGCGGCCAATGTCCCCCAGTTGGGCGTCCGGATGCATCACAATTTCTTTACAGGCCAGCGCGGCAATCACGTTATTCCCCACGACCGTCTCGGGTACCCAGGCGATCGTTCGCACTTGGGAAAGGGCCGACGAAGTGAGAAAGTCCGCCAAGCCGAGAACTTCATGGAACTGGCTGTTCCCCGGTGTGATCTCCAGCACGAGGAAGGCCGGCCGGCGATCTCGCGTGGCTTGATTCTGCAGCGACAATCCCGCCTCTCGAACCCAGCCCAACGTCTGCTGATCAATTGCGCCAGACAGCGTGAGATAGCGAGATGCGGGAGGTTCCCCTGCGGGCGCCGGCACATCGTCGGCCCACACCGCAGTGGACTGCAACGCACATCCCATGACCAACAGGTTGGCCGCACAGAAAAGCAGCACACGTCTGGTCAGGGCGGCGGGGTGTCGGCCAGGCATCAGGGGTTCGTCCCAGAAGGGTTTCAGCGTCGGACCAATTATAGAACTGCCGGAGACCGACAGGCAAACTCTCATTCCGTCATGGGGAGACCACGGAGCCATGCTCTGACGATGAAGCTCCTGCTCACCTGGAGAACGGATGCCGCGCGGAGTCGGATCACGGATCAAGACCCCTCATCAGAAACTCGCGAAGATTTCATGAGGAAACCATGCTCATGGCGATCTCGCGAACGGCGGCCGCGGCGGCATCCACCTGTGCCGCGGTGGTGAACGGCCCCACGCTCATCCGAACGGTACCGCCGCGGACCGACGTGTGCAGTATTTCGTGCACAAGCGGCGCACAATGGAGTCCCGCCCGGACTTCGATCCCGAACGTCTGATCGAGAATCGTCGCCGTTTCCTGAGGTTGCAAACCATCGATATCGAAACTGACGACACCCACATGGTCCGCATCGTTTGCCGGGCCATAGATGTGTACACCCGGCAATTCGACGAGTTCCGCCATCAAGCGTGTGGAGAGTTCCCGCTCATGACGATGCAGGACGTCAACTCCCTGAGCTTCGATCCAGGCGAGTGCAGCCTCCAATCCGACCAATCCCGGAGCGTTATGGTTGCCGGATTCATAGCGGTCAGGCAGCGTGTCGGGCTGGGAGGACACCTCGCTCTGCGTCCCCGTGCCCCCTTGCCGCACGGGGACGACACGCTCCTCGATCCCCGGCCGGACGTACAACAAGCCCGTTCCGAGCGGGCCGAGAAGCCCCTTGTGACCGGAGCACGCGAGCAGATCAATCGGCAAATCGCGAAGATTGATCGGCAGATGACCGGCCGATTGAGCCGCATCCACCAGAAAAACCGCACCGTGGGAGCGGACCACGTCTCCAATCTCGGCGATCGGCTGGATGGCTCCGGTGACGTTTGACGCATGCGTTACGACGACCAGTCCCGTTTGCGGCCGCAGTGCTCGGCGAATCGCGGCAGGATCAACCTGGCCCGCGGCATTCGGCACAACATGCGTCACCGGGTGACCTGCATGAGTGAGCGGCCGCAACACCGAATTGTGCTCCAGCATCGTCGTGACGACGTGCGTCTCCCCCTCGGCGCGGCTGAGCAATCCGTGAATCGCCAGATTGAGTCCGTCGGTTCCATTGAACGTGAAGATCATTCGCTCGGACGATTCGGCTCCAAGGAGCCGCGCCGCCCGTGTGCGGCAGCGATCCACGATCGTTTGTACGTCTCCCGCGGCCCGCGTCGCCCCGCGCCCGACGGCCCCTCCCAGTTGGCGCTGATAACGATCAACGGCCTCATAGACCGCATTCGGCTTGGGCCAGCTCGTGGCCGCGTTGTCGAGATAGACGCGCTGTGATTCTGTCACGTCAGAGGTCTCATTCCATCGTCAAATGCAGGGCGTCCGTCGTCCCTGGAGAGCAGCCCGGCATCCGTTTCTGCATCGCGCGACGAGACGATCTCGATTTGCCTGCGATTCTTTTCACACCGCTGCGGTTCTCTCAGGATAACGATGTCCTCACCAGCGAGCCATTTCGGCCGCGGAAGTCCATTTTCATCCGACTCGAGATCGTGTGGGGGGGCGCGGTCCCCCGCGCAACGTGCCTGCCGATTTTCCGTTGGTCTCCGATGCCTCGACCTGCGTGGACACGCATTTGCATGGGGCCGTCCTTCGACGATAACCTCACCGCATCGTGCGATCGCAAGGCAACTGGAGAGTCTGTTCATTGGTGCCCCGGACTGCAGACTGAGGAGAAGACGAACCTGATGTTTCGCATTCTGGAGGTTGCCACCGAAGGTCCGACGCGGTCACTGGATGATG
>JAHBXU010000285.1 GCA_019636315.1 Planctomycetaceae bacterium
CGCGGAAGCCGGTTTACTCTGGTAGCGGGCACCTCATTTCAAGGTGCATGCGTCGCGCGAACAGCATTGGTCCCGCGCGAGGATGTCGATCAACTCTCGAAGCTCCTGGATCAGCCCATGCGTCGACGTGTGCTTCTCCTGTCGCTGGTCGGACTGGCCGTTATGGCCGGGACGGTGATGGCCTGCTCCGTGCCTGTCTTCCAATATGCCTTTGAGCATTGGAAGCCGGATCCCTACCAGGCGATCGTCTTCCACCGAGGCGACTTGAATGACGTTCAGCGCGAGCAGTTGACCCGCCTGCGGCCGGCGCGACAGGACGGCTCGGCGATCGCCAACCTCGAAATCAAGATGGTCAACCTTGATGCCGCGCCCGCAGCTTCCGACGCCAAACTCTGGGCCGAACAAGGCACGGAGACGTTGCCCTGGTTGGTCGTGACCGCGCCGCCAAAGCACGGCCCGCCGGTGACGGTCTGGTCCGGTGAATTCAATCCGGCGGCAACAGAAAACCTCGTGACCTCGCCGGTCCGTCGGGAACTCGAACAACGGTTGCTGAATGACGAATCCGTTGTTTGGATTCAATTGGACAGCGGCAATGGCGAGAGGGACGATGCCGCGCATCAGACGATCCAGGCGGAAGTCGCCCGACTGGAGCAAGTCGTGGACCTTCCGGAGATTGACGAAGTCGACTTGAAAGATCTTTCTGTCGATCCCGCCGCACTCAAGTTTCGGACATCGGCGCTTCGTGTTTCACGCGATGATCCGGCCGAGCGATTTCTGATCGAGATGTTGCTGAGCGTGGAAGCGGATCTGCGCGATGATCCCTTTGTCCAGCAGCCGATGGCATTCCCTGTGTTCGGCCGCGGTCGCGTGCTGTATGCCCTGGTGGGCGACGGCATCGCTCCCGGCACCATGGAAGAAGCCTGCCGGTTCCTCGTGGGCGGGTGCCAGTGCACTGTGAAGGCCCAGAACCCGGGCGTCGATCTCCTGACGTCGGCCGACTGGGATCAGCTTGTCGTGCCGTCATTGCCGGTGGACACGAAGCCGCCCACACTCACGGGCCTCTCGGGATTTGCGGCGTTCAACGAATTGTCCGCGGCCGCGCCGTCCAAACCTGGTTCAACGGACGAGTCGGTCGCGGTGACAGATGCCGTGACGAGTCACAGCCTGGTTGAAGGACCTGTGAAAACCTCCGACGGAGGCGCAGTCCCCGCGACGCCGGAAGCGGACGACGCCGTGGCTCTCTCGGATGATCAACCGGTGACGACGGCGGCTGACTCCACAACTCGCGCCGAGACCACGCCTGTCGCGCGCAGCCTCGGTGGGAGTCTGATGTTGGTGATGGGCCTGCTGGCCATGTGCGTCCTTGTTGCGTCGATGGTCTTGATGCCCCGATCAAGGTGATATGCCATGAGCGTGTGGAGGATGGTGTTCCGGGAGATCGGTCACCGTAAATTGAATTTCTGCCTGGGCGTGCTGGCGGTCACCGCAGCCATTGCGTGCATCGTCGGCGCCCAGTCATTGCTACAAGCGGATAAGTTGATTACGCGCGAGGTATTGTCGGCCAGGCAGTCGGAAGTTGAGGCGGCGATTGAGGCCAAGGAGGCAGACGTCGAGCGGGCGGGCGCCGCACTGCAGGAAGTCATGCGCAAACAGATGCTCGGACTCGGCTTCAATGTCCTGATCTTGCCGGAGGGGCAGGATCTGGCCGAGTTGCACCTCAGCGGCGGACTGTCTGCGACCATGCCGGAGGAATACGTCACTCGACTGGCCGACTCCAATATCGTCACGGTGAATCACCTGCTCCCCAGCGTGACGCGGCGAATTCATTGGGACGAAAAGGACCTGGACGTCATCCTCGTGGGAACGCGGGGCGAAGTGCCGATTATGCATCGGGCACTTAAGAAGCCGCTCCTCGACGCCGTCGCGCCGGGCAACATGGTTGTCGGATATGAGGTTCACAAGAAGTTAAACCTCTCCGAAGGAGACACGGTCACGCTGAGGGGGCGTGAGTTCACGATCTCGACGCGGCATCCCCAGCGCGGATCGGAGGATGATGCGACGATCTGGATCGACCTTCGCCAGGCGCAGGAACTGCTGGGGTTGGAGAACCTGATTCATGCGATCCTCGCACTCGAATGCGACTGTGCCGGCGATCGCATCTCGGTGATTCGCCAGGAGATCGCGGGAATTCTTCCGGGGACACAGGTTATCGAGCGGTATTCGCAGGCCCTCACACGTGCCGAGTCGCGCGACGCGGCCAAGCGGGCGGCCGATGAAGCACTTGCTCGCGAACAGGCGGCCGGTGAGGAACTGCTCACTCGTGAGACCCGGTCGCGTGCCGACCTGGAAAATCGTCATGCCCAACTGGCGTCCGTGCTTGTGCCTGTGGTCGTTGCAGCCTGTGCGTTGATGATCGGTCTGCTGTCCTATGTGAACGCGCGCCAGCGGCGCGAGGAAATCGGCATTTTGCGGGCCATCGGATTGCAGGCCCGGCAGATCATGATTGTGTTCCTGTCCAAGGCCGTTCTGATCGGCCTCGTGGGGGGAGTGATGGGCGCCCTGGCCGGCCTGGCGGTGCTCGCCGTCGTCCATCAGGACGAGGTCGTGACGGTGCCGGCCGCCGAAGTGGTGCGATCGAGTTCTGTTTCAACCATGCTGCTGCTGGCGGTCGCACTGGCGCCGCTGCTCGCCGGGCTGGCCAGTTGGATTCCGGGTGTGCTCGCGGCGCGGCAGGATCCGGCCGTCGTCCTTCAGGGAGATTGACGGACGACATGCTGAGTCTGACCAACGTCTCGAAGTCGTACAATGGCGCATCCGGCCCGGTGCAAGCCGTGGACAATGTGTCTCTGGAGCTCGGGCCAGGGAGTTTTATCGGCATTCAGGGACCGAGCGGCTGCGGTAAGTCCACGTTGCTGCTGGCGGCCGGCGGGCTGATGCGGCCGGATTCCGGCAGCGTCCGCATCGCCGACGAGGAGATCTATGCGCTTCCGCCAGATCGTCGTGCGGAGTTTCGTGGCAAAACAATCGGATTTGTCTTTCAACAGTTTCATCTGGTTCCCTATCTCAGCGTGCTGGATAACGTGCTCGCGGCTGCACTGGCCGTCAAGTCGGCCGACTCAGAGAAGGTTCGCGAGCGAGCCCGTCAGCTCGTCGATCGATTCGGACTGTCGTCGCGACGGCATCACGTTCCCGCGGCGCTCAGCACGGGGGAGCGTCAGCGAACGGCACTCGCTCGTGCCCTGCTCAACGAACCTCAATGCCTGCTGGCTGATGAACCGACCGGCAACCTCGACCGCGAGAACTCGCGCGTGGTCCTGGATGCGCTCGCCGAGTTTGCTGCGGCGGGTGGAATTGTGCTCCTCGTCACGCACGATGAACAAGCGGCCCAACGGGCGGAAACCGTCCTGGTGATGCGCAACGGTCGGATCATTCGTGAAACCCCTCACGGCTGATCGACAGGGCATTCCGCCGTATGCGACGAGCGAGAATGTCAATTGAATGCATGCAATAAGTGGGATAAGTTGAGATCAGGAAGAACGCAACAACTCTCAATCCCCTCCCCCTCTTCCACACACGGTCCCGCCCGATGATGCGATTGAACCTTCCCACATCCTGTGTGCCCTGTCGCGAACGCTGGTCCGGCCGGATGAACACACTTTGGGGACTCGCGGTGGCAGGACTGGCAATTGTCGGCCTGTCGGCCGCGCTCCTGATGCGCGGCAGCGGAATTCAGACACATTCCGGCGAATCGCTGACCGCATATGTGGCGGCCGGCATGCGCGGCCCCGTCGAACAGATCGCCAGGGACTATGAGCAGGAATATGGCGTCCACGTCGAACTGCAATTCGGCGGATCGAACACGCTGCTCAATCAGATTCAAGTCAACACGTTCGCCACCGGCGATTTGTTTCTGGCGGCTGACGACTTCTACACCGAGAAGGCGGTTGAGCTGGGACTGGCGCGCGAGACATTGCCCATAGGTCATCAGCGCCCGGTGGTTATTGTCAGAAAAGATCAGACCAAGGGCATCAAGTCGCTGGCGGACCTGATCCGCGAGGACGTCACCGTCGCCCTGCCGGATCCTGATCAGGCGGCCGCCGGTTTGGCGGCCAGGCGGGCACTGGAAGCAATCACGATTGATGAGACTGATCGTTGGACGCAATTGAGCGAAGCAGTCACCAGCCGCGGCGTCTTCAAACCAACAGTCAACGATGTCGCGAACGACGTCAAACTGGGGGCGATCGATGCGGGTGTTGTGTGGGACACAACGGTGGCCATGCCGCTGTATCGCGACGAATTGGAAGCGATCAACGTGGCGGAGTTCGAAGGTGATCCGGACCTGGTCAGTCTGGCGGTGCTCGCGTCATCACAGAAGCCGACCGAAGCCCTCCGGTTCGCACGATATGTCACGGCTCGCGACAAAGGACTTCAGGTGTTCGCCGATGCGGGAATCCGTCCCGTGGAAGGGGACGTCTGGGCCGATCATCCGCAGATCAACTTTTATTGCGGTGCGGTCAATCGTCGCGTCGTCGAGCAGATCATTGCGGATTTTCAGGAACGGGAAGGGGTCGACGTGAATACCATTTACGACGGTTGCGGTATTCTGACCAGCCGCATGAAGACGATCGAAAAGCAATCGCCGGCGCTCGGTTTCCCCGACTTTTACATGGCCTGCGATGTGTACTACCTCGACAATGTTCGCGAGTGGTTTGAAGAAGCGGCGAATGTTTCGGATGTCGAAATTGTCATTGCCGTCCCCAAGGGAAGCACACGCGTCCAAGGCCCCGAAGATCTCGTGCAACCCGGTGTGCGAGTGGCGATCGGGCAACCGGAGCAGTGCACAATCGGCGCCCTGACGCGGCGATTGTTGGAACAGGATGGGTTGTACGCGCCCTTGATTCAGAAGCAATCCCAGCCGGGTGAGGTCGTTGTCGAGAAATCATCGTCGGCCCTGCTGGTGCCGGACGTCATCACGGGACACGTCGATGCCGCCGTGGCGTACATCACCGACGTTCTGGCGAGTCAGGATCAGATCGACATCATTCGTTTTACATCGCCGCTCAAGCTGGCGATTCAGCCCCTCAGCATCGCCCGCTCCAGCGACCATAAATATCTCGTCCGACGCCTCTATCGTCAGATCGTGGATTCCCCGGAGGCATTTGAGGCGGCTGGCTTTCACTACCGGCTGGCGAAAACAGGGCCTGACGCGACGGAGGAAGGCGGGGTTCCGTGAAATCGATCTCCGGGCAGGAGCGGCGCACGGACATGGCCCAGGTTGGCGAGTATGGCCGCACACGCAGCGCCGCTTCCATTGGTCTGTCGAATACGGTCTTCTACTGCTGCCTGGCGGTGATTGGCGGAACGTATGTCCTGCTCATCGTCGCGCTGTTGGCGGCGGATGCAACCTACATGGTGCAGCAGACGCTCAAGGCGGCAGACGGGTCGGCGCACCCCTGGGCGGCCGCGCTGGAGCGCAATCCCATCTCCGCGGCGCTCGCTGATCCGAAAATCCGCTACTCCATCTGGCTCAGCCTGATCTCCTGCACGATGGCCGCCGTCATCTCGCTGCTGGTCGCTGTGCCGATGGGATATCTTCTGGCGCGGCATGAGTTTCGCGGCAAGCGATTGCTGGATGCCGTATTGGATATTCCGATCGTGCTCCCACCGCTGGTGGTGGGATTGAGTCTGTTGATCTTATTTCAGTTCGCGCCGTTCTCCTGGTATGCGCGCAGCATCGTGTATCAGGTTCCCGCGGTGGTTATCGCCCAATTTTCGGTGGCCTGCGCGTTCGCCGTACGGACGATGAAGTCAACTTTCGATCACATCGATCCCCGTTGCGAACAGGTGGCGATCACCCTTGGTTGCAGTCGTGCGCAGGCCTTCGGCCACGTCGTCCTGCCCGAAGCGTCGCGCGGCATGATGACGGCGTTGACGCTGGCCTGGGCCAGATCGCTGGGAGAGTTCGGCCCGTTGTTGATCTTTGCCGGGGCCACCCGCATGAAGACCGAGGTGCTGTCCACGTCCGTCTTCCTCGAAATGA
>JAHBXU010000286.1 GCA_019636315.1 Planctomycetaceae bacterium
CACGCAGGCGTTCTGTTGACAGGGAGCGGTTTGCAGCAGGGATTGCGACCACCATTGCCGCGGCGTCGGAGAGTTCGACTTGACCTGGGCAGTCGCCGTGTTCGGGGCAGCCACGTTGCGGCTCACGTTCTCCCGAAGAGATCATCGACTCGGAGGGGACGGGGAACTTCCCGTCTGTTCGAAGACGAGGACACTCGAGGCAAGGTGTTCAACCACGCGCTCCTCCAGGCCGGCTTCCTCTGAACGCAGGCGACGGAGTTCGGCGGGTCGCGTCTCATCGGGCAGCTTGCCGAGGTGGCATACGGGTTCACCGGGGCTGACAGCCGGCAACGTCGTCATTCCAATGACGACGGCATCGAATGGAGCATGCAAGACGCTTCGTTCGTGACCGAGCAGAGTGGTGTTGGTCGCCAGCGGTTGGTGCTGCTCGACAATGTCCCCCGGACTGACGTGGAACTGAAGAAATCCTCCGCGTTCCGCTCGGACCCATTTCGTCTTGTTGATAATCACCTGGTAGCTGGGGCTTTCCGCCTCGCCGCCCAGCATGCCGAGTTCTCGCAGAGCGTTCTTCACCCCCCGTGCGGCCGAAGCCACGATGCCCGGCTCGACCTTCCAGACCTCGCCCCCTTCCATAATGATGCACGGACATCCCGACGCGCACGCCTCGCGGCGAAACGCCCCTTTGGGCCCTTTGCCATTGATGATGATTTCGCTGCCGAAAGCCACCGCGAGCCGACGGATGGCCGGCTGTAACAGATCGGCCCGGACGTTCGGATAGTTGGTCCGCCGTACTGCGGCCGTGTGCAAATCAATGCCGAAGTCGCACCGCGAGACGATCTCGGTGAACACCGTATGGGCCATGCGGCTCGCCAGACTCCCCGACGGAGATCCCGGAAAGCAGCGGTTCAGGTCGCGTCGGTCCGGCAGATACCGGGAATGCCGATCGAACGCCAGCAGGTTCAATACCGGCACAAGGATCACGGACCCTTTCAGCAGGCGGAATTCCGGTTCCTGAATCAGTTGCCGGATCGCTCCCGTGCCGTTGATCTCATCGCCGTGCAGTGCGGCCGTCACGAACACGGTCGGCCCTTCGGCTTCCGCCCGATGGATGTGAATCGGAATGCGGACGTTCAACCCGCTGTAACTCTCGCTGACGGATAATTTGACGTCGCGGCTTTCACCCGGTCCGATCTTCTGACCATTCCAGTTGCCGACCGGCTTGCGTTCGAGAATGAAGGGTTTTGGCATTGAACATCGTTGGACGGATCGAGGAACGAAAGCGAGCGGCGACGTGAGCAGCAGCCATCAGGAAACAGGAGGGGTTCAAAGGAGGGCTTGTGAGATGTCATTGACCATGTTGCCACCCGACCCCTTTCTGACTCCGTTCTCCGGTTCTCACCGCCTGGCGATCGACGACGAGGAACGCAGGTCGCGGACTTTCGGGTGCCGCTTGCGGCGGGCCTTCTCCGGAATGAGCGCCCGCATGGCCTCCAATTTGCCGAAGCAGAGCAGCCGGTCCCCCGGCTCCAGCGTGCGTTTCAGACGCGGGTTGGGAATCACCGTCGTCCCACGATACAGCGTCAGCACGTTGATGTCCTGCTCGGGAAGGCCGGATTCGTCAATCGTCTTGCCGACGTACTCCGAGCCTTCCGGGATGTGGATTTCCGTCACGCCGTATCCGCGACTGACGGTGAGCCGTTGCCTGATGTCGATCTCCGGGAAGTCGACCTGAGCGGCAATGTAGTCGATGACGGCTCCGGCGACGTCGAGCTGTGTGGACGTCTCGATTCCCTGCAGCCCGGGCGACGAGTTGACCTCCATGATTTGTGGTCCCTCATGACTTTCCAGCATGTCGACGCCCGCGATGCGCAGGCCCATGATCTGGGCGGCGCGCACGGCGGTCTGGCGATAGTTGTCGTCCAACTCGACCCGCTCGGTCCGTCCACCGCGATGGACGTTGCTCCGAAACTCCTGCCCCTGGGCGACGCGGCGCATGGCCGCCACCACCTGCTCGCCGACGACAAAGGCCCGGATGTCCCGGCCGCGACTCTCGGCGACGAATTTCTGCACCAGTACGTTCTGACGTGTGCTCTGCAGTGTCTCGATGATGGCTTCTGCGACCTTGACGGTGTCGGCCAGTATCACGCCGACCCCTTGCGTCCCCTCCAGAAGCTTGATGATGACCGGTGCGCCCCCCAGCCTCTCGATGGCCGGCAACACGTCCTTCTTGTCGCGGACAAATGTCGTCTGCGGCAGGCCGATCTGGTGCCGGCTGAGGACTTGCAGGCTCCGCAGTTTGTCGCGCGAGTTCGAGATGCCGGACGATGAGTTCGCACAGAAGACGTCCATCTGTTCAAACTGCCGGACAACGGCCGTGCCGAAGTAGGTGATGGACGCGCCGATGCGCGGCAGCACCGCGTCGTAGTGGCTCAGCCGCCGGGAGCGGAAGAACAACTCGGGTGCACCCTGCTCGACGGCGATCGCGAACTTGAGTGTATTGAGCACCCGCACCGAGTGTCCGCGCTGTTTGGCCGCCTCGCGAAGGCGTCGAGTGCTGTAACAGCGGGGGCTGCAGGACAAAATAGCGAGCTTCATGCGATCCTTCGTAACGTCAGAGGGGCCGAATCGTGGCCGCCGCACAGAGAATCCTCTCCGTGCGTACGGAAGTTGCTGTTGCTGATTTCGACAAGAGAGGAGTGGACGCCAAGATCACGTTTCGATGTCTGGCGACCGGACAGGGGCCTCAGGGAACGGGGCCGTCGGCAGTGTAGACGGCGCGAGGTCGTTTCCCGGCCAGATAGGACCTGCCGGGTTCGACAAGGAACCGCCGCCGCAACGCCTCGCGTCCCAGGAGCATGCGAAAGCCCATGGCGTCGCGGTTTGCGAGCGTGAGTTCGATCGGCCAGCGTTCGCCCATCAGTTCCACGTGCGTCACGATCACGGGCCGGTCCGTCACCTCTCCGTTGGAACTCCGGATGCTTCGAATTTCCAGCACTTCCGCTTCGGCTGCAATCATATACCCATCATTCCGCTGTAGCGGATGCACCTTGAACCGCACAAACCGCTGCCCGCGGCGCCTGACCGTTTCCACATCGAAGGCGTGCAGGCAGGAGGAACGGGCCCCCGTGTCGATCTTGGCCTTAACACCCGGGACGCCCAGATCCGGCAGCACGCACCACTCGCGCCATCCGATCACCGGCAGCCGCTCTGGTTCGCTTGTCGTCATAAATGACCCTCAGCCCTCGTCCTCATCACGATTGTACAGCGCCTGATCGAATCATGGCCACTCCTGAAAATCCGCGAGAGAACACGGATGCACATCGTCCGCCCCCATGTCCTCAACGGGGGAGGGGAGCGATCTCGGTCCCTGGATCGTACGGAAACGGCGTTTCGCCGCCGTCAGACCAGTCCGGGGATCGGGTTCGCGGCAGTCGCCCGGATGACTTCCTGAGGGATGTCTGTCCGCAGCCGAAGTTCACCCACATCAAGCAGCGTGTGCAGGACGGTCGCGACAAGGTTCGGGATCGTGATCGGATCGCTGGCCGGTTCTGCCGCATCGCGCGTCGAACGTCCGATGACCTGACCGACGTTGATCCCGCCGCCGGCCAGCATCAATGGCGCCAGGTTCCCCCAGTGATCGCGGCCCCCGTTGGCATTGAGCCGCGGCGTGCGGCCCATTTCCCCACAACAGATGAGGAGGATGTCGTCGCTCAACCCGCGCTCGTGCACGTCCTCCAGAAATGTGCTGATCGCATGGTCGAACGGTCCGCCCATGTAGTTCAAGCCTTCTTCCATGGTCGCGTTGTTGATGTCGGCATGCATGTCCCACACGAAATTTGTCGTCACCGTGACAAACCCGCAGCCTCGCTCACAGAGTCGCCGGGCGAGCAGCATCAATTTGCCCAGCGATTTGGCATTGTCCGCGTAACGTTCGTGATTGTTCCATTTCTTGTCGATGGAATCCGGAGGCACAAGCGGGGCTGTATCGTAGCGGGCGATGGTTCGGGGATCTTCCTGCGAGAGATCGAAGGCGCCCGAGACGCCGCCGAGGATGGTGTCGAATGCCTGTTGCCGCAGTCCATCCAGATTCGCCAGCACGGCGTCCGCTTCGAGGCGACGCTGCATGCGGTCCAGTCCAGAGAGCAGCGTGCGGCGATCGTCGAGCCGCGCCATGGGGAGGTTGAGTCGCATGCTCTGTTGCAGATCGCCGCCGTCACTGGGGACGAACGGGGCGTACCCACTGCCAAGCTGGCCGGGCGATTCGAAATTCCCGAACAGTTTGATCGCCGGCATCGTGGAGGGATCGACGGCCTGTGGAAAGAGTGCGACGTTCGTCGGCATGCCCGTATCACCACGATTGGAGCCGGCGACGCGCGCATAGAGCGATCCCAGATTGGCTCCCGAGGTATGCCGGCCGACGATCGGCTTAATATCGTGATTGCCGTCCCCCGTTTTGAACGAGCGGACGATCGTCATCCGATCGGCCAACCCGGCCAGGCGGGGGAACGAACTGCCAAACGTGACGCCGGGGATCGTGGTGGGGATTTCGCCGTTGACGCTGGCGATTTCTCGCGGGGCGGACATCTTGGGATCGAACGTTTCGATCTGACTGGGACCGCCATGCATGAACACGAACACGACCGACTTGTCCCGGAGCGGCAGTCGGTGGGCGGCGGCTTTCGCCCGAGCGGTGAGCAGACCGGTCAATGATAATCCGCCCAGGGTCAACCCGCCCACGCGCAAGAAGTCGCGGCGTCCGAACTTCGCGGGATCATGCAGCGTGAACATCGGCGGCTCCCTGAGATCGTGCGTTGCTCCAAGTATAACCGATGACCGAGGCCGTCGTCGCCTCAAATTCCGCCACGCCGCAATCCGCGCCCGGAGCGTCAATGACGGGATGGGTCCGGTCGCTCACGCTCGCGGCTGTGAATCTGCAGGGCGGTCTTGATCCACCACGGCGCCGGCGTCACTCGGTTCCGGTGTGCGGCTGAAGATGGATGTGGTCGGGACACTCCAATGGACTCACTCACTCCGCCGGTTTTCGCAGATCAAGGCAGACGAGAGAGTCCTCGTCCTGCAGGTACAGTCGTCCACGGGAAAGGACCGGTGCCGCCCAGCAGGGGTACTGCATGCGTGGGGCCGAGTATCGCGAGATTTCTTTCCACTCCTTTGCGTTCGCTTCGACCAGCGCCAATGTGCCGCGTTCCGCCAGCACGATGAACTTCCCTTCGGCGAGGATCGCAGACCCGCGACCGTAGAACGGCCACGGAATGGGTTGCTTCGTCTGCGCGTCCACCACTTGCCCGTCAGCGCCGCGCGCGAGGGCTTCGAATCCGCGGCCCCAACCATCCGTCTCCCACACGACCTGCCCAGTCTCCGCGGACAGACATCGGAATGTCCCCTCCTGTTCGTGGCGGCCGCTGAATCCATAGAAGTGTCCCGCGTGAGCAATGGCCGTCGACCAGTGCGTCAGCAGATTGCGAGAGTCGGCCCAGATCTCGCTGATAGACTTGCCATCCGCACTGACCTTGAGCAGCACAGAACCGACGCGATACGCGTTGGAGAGCAGGATGGTGTCGTCCACGACGACGGGCCGCGCGGCGTTCACCGACTCGTGAGCCCGTGACATGAACCAGTGGTGAAAGTTCTCCGCTCCCGTCTCCGGGTCGACGGAGACGAGCCCTTGCCGCATCAAACACAGGATGTGCCGCTGACCATGAATTGTGGCCGCGATGGGCGACGAATAGCTGACGACCATCTCCTCGCCAGTCCATTTGTACTTCGGTTGGCTGCGGTCACCGGTGTCCGCACCGTCCCATGTCTGTTTGCCGACCGATTCCCACAGCGTGTCACCGGTTTGCGCGTCGAACGCGACGACGCCCGCGTTCGGTTGCCCGCCGACGAGAACAATTAACTTGTCCCCTTCGAGGATGGGCGTCGCTCCCACACCAAAGAAGCCCTCGGGGACGTTGAAGTCGGCCTGCGTGTCGCGCATCCAGAGCAGCTGCCCCGTCAGGAGGTGGAGACA
>JAHBXU010000287.1 GCA_019636315.1 Planctomycetaceae bacterium
CCAACTGCACCGACTATCAGGCGCGCCGCCTGGGCATCCGCTGCAAGACGCCGGGACAAAAGGGGACGCAGTTCGTCCATACCCTCAACGGCACCGCCGTCGCGGTCACGCGGGCCATCATCGCCCTCCTGGAGAACTACCAGCAGGCCGACGGCAGCGTGATGATCCCCGACGTCTTACGCCCCTGGATGGGAATGGATATCATCCAGAGAATGCACGCCAGCGGAGGGGCAATCAACAAAATCGTTGGTCCGTCGCACAACGGAGAGCCATGATGAAGCCAGACGATGAAATCAGGCGGCCGTCACCCGAAGCGTCAGCGAGGGACTGCCAGCAAGAACCTCGCTCACGCTTTGGGTGACGATACGATTCTCAGGATTGTCCATGCTTCACGTCGTCCGTTCATGGACCGATAGAATCTCTTTCGCGGCTAATTCACGGGGGGCACCATGCGTCCGTGCCAGCAGTGTAACGGTCCGGTTGCCAACGCGGAGAAGGCTTGCCCGGCCTGCGGTGCGGAGCAGCAGCCGACCGTAGGATTTCTCAAGTCACCGGCTGCCTCCACGCCTCCGCTCGACCATGAGCTTCCTTCCGGTTGGAGCGACCTCTTGAGCCGCCTGGAGGAGCAGGATCTCTTCGACCCACGCCTTGTCGCCGGCTTCTGCGTGATCGGCGTCGTCGTGCTGCTCGGATTTCTCTTTTTAATCAACCCCGTCGGGGCGACGGCCGTGTTCGGCATCTGTTCCGTTCTCACCGCGGTGATCGTCGGAGTGCTCATGGGAGGTTCGACGTGAGTTGGCGTCGTCGACAAATCCGCGGCCCACGTCATATGGCCCACAGCAGCATGTTTTCGCAGGTCACGGCCTGGATGGTTGCCCTGGGGGTCGCAACCGCGATCGGTGCAGACGAAGACCGGCTTTTTGTCGATCGTTCGCCATTCATTGCCGACTCAGCCAATCCCGTTTTCAAGGCGGCCGGAGAGGGCGCGTGGGACGCGGCGATTCGCGAACGCGGATGGATTCTCAAGGAGGGTGACCAGTGGCGAATGTGGTACACCGGGTATGACGGAACACGCGAGGGCCAGAAGAAACTGGGGCTGGCGACGTCATCGGATGGTGTCACCTGGACGCGGCACCCGGACAATCCCCTCTATGACGATGACTGGGTCGAGGATATGCAGGTCGTCCTGCACGACGGGAGTTACCTGATGTTCGCCGAAGGGGCAGGGGACATCGCTCAACTGCTGACGTCCGACGACGGCGTGAAGTGGACCCGCGTCGGACCGCTCGATGTCCGGCAGACGAGCGGGGAGCCGCTCACGCCCGGCCCCTATGGCACACCGACCGCCTACTTCGAGAACGGCACATGGTATCTCTTTTACGAGCGAGGCGACGCCGGCATCTGGCTGGCGACGTCGACGGATCTTAAGACGTTCACCAACGTGCAGGACGCGCCGGTGCTTGCTCTCGGACCGGACGAATACGACCGGGTGATGATCGCACTCAATCAGATCGTCAAGCAGGGAGAAACCTACTACGCGCTCTACCACGGGACGGGGACGCCGCAGGCGCCGCGGCTTTGGGCCACTTGCGTCGCGACGTCAACCGACCTCGTCCATTGGACGAAAAGTCCAACCAACCCCTTGTTTCCCATCGCTGAAAACAAGTCCAGCGGCATCCTCGTACACGACGGATCCGCCTGGCGACTCTACACCATGCACGGACAGGTCGATCTGCATCGACCGGCGCGCTGATCGCAACGGAATTGCTATCTCTCCAGGTCGGCGACAATCTTCTCCTTCAGACGCTGCACGTAGTTCTGCATCCGCTTGGGTGCGGACGTCGGCACCTCGGGCAACTCCTTGATGCGCCGGAGTTCGGGGCGCGCTTTGCCGTCCAGCTCGTCGAGTGCGTTCAACGCAGACATCGCGACGAACAATCCATACTGGTTGAAATTCGCGCGGTCGACGAGCACCGTCAGCGTCTGCACCTGATCGTCCCGGTCGTCGCTGTATCGCCCCAACGCTTCGCAGGCGACCACCCGCACAAACTCCGAATCGTCCTCAATGGCGTCAATCAGCCCCTCGTGAGCGTCTTCAACTTTCAACGCCTCTTTCCCACGCATCAGCAGTCCGAGCGCCGCCCAGTATCGGACGGCACTGTCGTCGGCCGTGAGGGCCGCCGCGAGTTCCGGAACGGCGGCTGGATCGAGCGACGACGCCAGTTCGGCCATCCGCATGATCTCTTCGAGCGGATACTGCATCGGATCGTGTCCCATCTCGTACGGCGACGAGTCGAGCGACCGGGAGTGAATCTCTCCTTCGGGGAGGAAGCCCAGGTCGCGAATCCGCAGCAGGTGGTTGGTGTTCTCCTGCCGTAACCGGGCAAGGGCGGCCTGATGCGCGGGATTGCTGCTGGAGACCAGATTCTTGACCTGATCCCGGTCAGCCGCACGGTCGTACAACTCCTCAGGCGGCTTCGTTCTCCAGAAGTGGGACTGATCTTCGTTGAGTGCCCCCAGATCGAACTGCCGCTTCCACACGCGCGTCGTCGGCGTCTCGAACATGTAGACCAGATACTGGCCATACGGCTTGTGGGGGTGGTAATTGCGGATGTACAGATACTGCTGGTCACACACGCTGCGCGACATATCGATTCGCTCATCCATACGATCGCGGAAGCCGTACAGATAAGACTGCGGCTCTGCGTTGAACGGCCCGAGGAAGGCGTGCCCCTGGAGGTAATCTGGCGGCTGAATTCCCACGAGACTGAGCATCGTTGGGGCCAGGTCGACGAACGCGACCAGGCGATCACTCGTGCCGCCGGTTTGGTAGTCCGGGGACCGTAGCGCAGCGAACTTCTCGGGAATCCGTATCAACAGCGGCACCTTCAGCCCCGAGTCGTACAACCAGCGTTTGTTCCGGGGCATGCCCGATCCGTGGTCGCCGAAGTAGAACACAATCGTGTCATTGGCCAGCCCGGCGACTTCCATCTCCTTGAGCCGCTCGCCGAATTCCGCATCCATCATCGTCAGCCGGTCGTAGTATTGAGCCCAATCCCGGCGGACTTCCGGCAGGTCCGGGTGATACGCCGGAATGCGGGCCTTTGCCGGATCATGAATGCGGTTCTTGCGTTCAATGTCGTTGCGGATCTGACTCTCATGGCTGACCGTCAGATTAAAGACCGCGAAAAACGGCTGCCCGCTCCGGCGGTTCTTCCAGTGCGCTTTCGTCGAGGACTCGTCCCAGACCTGGCCTGGGTGGACGAGGTTGTAATCCTCTTTGGAATTGTTCGTGCAGTAGTAGCCTGCGTCCCGGAGATACTGCGGAAACATGCGGAAGCCGTCCGGCAGTCGCGTCTCGCTCCGCATATGCTGCGAACCCGTGCTTGGCGGATAGAGCCCGGAGATGATGCACGTCCGTGCCGGAGCGCACACCGGCGCGTTCGACCAGCAGTTCAAGTACCGCGTCCCCGTGTCGGAGAAGCGATCCAGATTTGGCGTGACGGCATAGTCGTCGCCATAGCAGCCCAAGTGGGGGCCGTTGTCTTCGCTGGTAATCCAGAGAATGTTGGGGCGGTCCGCAGCGAGGCCGCCTTGTCCAAACAACACGAGCACACAGCCGCTGAGGACCAGCATGCTCGACAGTCTTTGCCAGATCATCATTCGCTCCTGGACGGAGTTCCAGTGACAGACGCCACCACTCATTCAATCGGGATCTTTGCATCATGACGGCAGCGCGGCCGGATTGCCAACCTACGCTGTTCGTCGTGGGATTGACTCACGTTAATTGACCGAACGTTTGCGACTCGCAAGGCGCAGGATCAGACGACAGGCATCCCCGCGTGTGATGGGACGGTCGGACAGGATCGAGTGTTCGTCGAGCAGGCGGCCGATCTCATCGGGTGTCCGCTCCGCCAGATGGAGCGCCTCGGCGAGCGATCTCGCGAAGACCGTCGCGCTGAGCGAATCACCGCCGGATCGTTCAGCGTCCAGCATTTTCCGGGCGACATTGGTGAAGTCAATTTCTGTCTGACTGGCGCGTGCCGCAGTATGTGCGATCCAGGCATCAGCGAGGACGATCGTCAATTCGTCGTCCGGACGGCTGTCATACGTGCCGAAGTAGCCCTGCGTCCCCAGGTACTGCACGGCCGGATACCAGACAGCCCCCTCACGACCTTCGACGTCGTTGAAGAATGTCAGCATGACGCGCTCTTCGGCAAGTCGCCGCACGAGGAGATCGGTATCGATTGCGGCCGGCGTCGTATTGGCTCGTCTGGCCATGACGACAGCATGCGCGGCCGCCTCGGCGATGCTCATCCATGTCGGCTCCAGGCGGATAGTCCCCCATCCGACGTGCGTCGACGAAAGACACACGGGCGTGAGCAGATTGTCATACTCGCGAGGCAATAATGTGCGATACGATACCTGACCGGGAAATGTCTGATTCTTCAGCATGACCATGCCTTCCGGCTCACTGCCTTCGACGACGCGCGGCGTGCAGGCATGCGAATCCATGAACCACTCCGTCACGCTCACACTGTCGGGATGGATCGGCGCCCGCTCCAACCCGGATGCAAGCGAGCCGTCATGCTCGGTGAACACCACGCGCCCGACAATCCGCCGCGCCTCGCGGACGTAAATCTCATAGGGCGTGTGCCCATTATCAGCGAACTCATCCTTCGGCAATCCGACCTCACGCCAGCGTCGACGCACGTCCTCTGGAATGGATGGATCATTCTGACGAAAGTAAAGCAGCGCGAGCGTCGCCTCGCGATGGCGCTGCGTCACGCGCCGACGCTCCGCCCAGTCCCCTTCCACATAGGGATCCTGCTCGCCGACCAGTTTCGGATGGTTCATCCCGAATTTCTGATTGGGCATGCTGAGCCCCGGATGGTCCGGATCGCCATCCCCAAAACTGCGAAGGAACTCCGCATCGAATGTCACCTCGGGGCGCTCGGGGAGAATTCGATTGTTCGGGTCCGTGGTGACCACCGTCCGCATATTGAAACCCTGCACGGCCGGATGAGCCTCTCCCGTGCTGGCGTCCGGCATCAGTTCGTACCATTCACTGTACCGAAACAGGTTCAACCGACGAACCAGCGACCAGCTTGCCGCGTCTTTCACCTCCGGAGGCCAGGGAACTTTGCGTAAAAAAACGACGCCCGCGTGAGGTTCATGGAATTCCTCACGCGACTCGCGTCCCACGCGGTATGCCACTCCCGCGACTGCCGCCAGATCGCCTTCATACGAGCAGTCGGCGAACGCATCCGCGGCAAATGTGGACCGTTCGCCTCCATCCATTGGCTCAAACGTGACGTTGCGGAGCAAGGCGCCTTCCCGCGCGACCCCGACGGGATAATGCTCACGGAGGATCCGGATTCGCGACTCCGCAGCGAGCATCTCTTCAATGAGCTGCTCGACGACGTGTGCCTCGTATCGTGTCTTGGGATGGCCGGGATTCGACGCCGCGTACTGCGGCGAATCGGCGCCATAGGTCGAGCGATAGTATTCGTAGATCGCGGCGCGAAGTTCATCGTAAAGCGGCGCCCGCGCCCCGTTGTAGAGCGTGTCCATCGTACTCAGGCCGCTGGTGAGGATGCCGCCCACGTGCGCCGCGTGGGTGACCATCAGGACCTCAAGCCCTTCGCGAGCCGCACGCACTGCGCACGCGACGCCTCCGGGTGTGCTGCCATACACGACAAGGTCGTAGTGGGTGTCCAGGTCGCCCGGGGTTTGCCCGCTCGCGGGAGGCGAGAGCGACGCACTAAAGACGAACGTCAAGGCGAGTGTGGTGGAGAGTCTCTGCAGCATGGATCCGCTCTTCCTGTCACTGGGCCTCAAGAAAACGGGATTCGCGTTTGAAAGCGGCGAGATCACTTCGCATCGGACGATTGAGGTTCGTCCAGCAGATGTCGCTGCCATGCGGGAATGCGATCGTAGCGCAGTTCGCCGCCGATGAGCCTCATCAAAGGACGCGGCTGATTCGGGGACGTCATTCGGAACTGATAATC
>JAHBXU010000288.1 GCA_019636315.1 Planctomycetaceae bacterium
GTCGCTTCTTGTTGCGGAGAATGGCGTTCCACTTGGTGGCGAAGTAGTCCGCGTATTTGGGGGAATCGAGCAGCTCGTCAATCAATCGGTCGCGCTTGTCCGGTGAGGGATCGGCCAGGAATGCTTCCGCGTCACTCGCGCTGGGCAGCGCGCCGGTGATATCGATCGAGACGCGCCGCAGGAACGTTGCGTCGTCGCACACCGGAGAAGGCGGAATACCAAGCTCTTTGAGCTTCCCGAACACCGCCGCGTCGACAAAGTTTCGTTCGGGCGGGACGTCGGAAACGTCCTCACCGAGCGGGACCGTCGCGCGAAACGTCGCCACCTGCCCCTGATAGCGCGCCATGACAGCGACTTCGCCGGCGAGCGACGTCGTCCGCACCAAACCGGTCACCGACGATTCCGCAAGTTCAGAATCGTTGGCTTCAAACAGAGCCATCCGCGTGACGTCTTCCGTGGTGCCGTCGCTGTAGGTGGCTTGCACCGTGATCTGCTGCGTGTCCTCACGATCCATAATGCGGCGTTCCGGCAGACAGCGAATTCCCGTCACGACGGGATCGTCTGACGTGCCGTACGGCATGCCTTGAGAAATCCACCGTTCAAGCAATCGATACTCGTGCATGTCGCGATCGAGTCGCGCCCCACCGCCGTGCGGCATCTCGCCGGTCGCCTTCTTCAGCAGCAGGCTCTCCGAGGGGGCCGGCGGGAACAACCGGCGACCGCGACCTTCCTTGACGAGAAACTCGTAATCGTCTTCCGGATAGAACCCGAGCAACGACAGGCGGAACCCGTTCTGTCCGCTCGATTTTCCGTGGCAACCGCCGCCGTTGCATCCATGTTTGGTGAAGATCGGGACGATCTGGTTGGTGAAGTTGATCTGCCGCTCGGCGGCGAAGTCGGTGACGTGGACCTCCACCCTGGCCGAGTGACCATCCGCCGTCGTCGCCAGCAGCGTCGCCGTGCCGTCGGCGAGCGGCTTGAGCAATCCGTCGGCCGCGATCTCAATCACGCCCGCTGGCTCCGACGAGTACGTCACAGCGTGTGTGAGGTCGTTCGGTCGCGCACCGTCCTGCTCGACCGTGACGAAGACCTGTTGTCGTGCGTCGGGACCACGCAGCGTGATGACCTGATCCGCCGCCGGGCCAATGGACATGGTCCCCACGACATCATGACCGGTCTCGTTGCCGCGCCCGAGGCTCGGAGAGAATCCAATCGCCGCGGCGATCAGCAGGACCATCGGGCAGCTCAATCTGGACCAATAGCGGGGCAGTCGATGCATTGGAGGCTCCTTCGTGGAGTCGGGCGGCGGGATGGCCCGGTGGGTATCGTGCTGCAAGGCGGGGGTCGAGGCGTAACTCTCGACAATAGTTTAGGATATCATCAGCAGGAGCGATGTCAAGCTGCGCGGAACCCGCTGACATGGGGAAGGGGCGGCCGTTGAGCGTAACACGATGCAGCATCCGGAAATGTCGCCCCGACGTCGGCCGACCGGCTCGCTGTTGACGTCGCGATTTCAACCGGAACAATAGCGGTAACTCCTTCTGTCCTTTCGGACCGACTCCCTCATGCCCGACACGCTCCAGCGAGATTCACTCCCCTCCCGTCCCCCGGCGGACAACATTCCCCGAGCGCTCGATGCATTGCGTCGAGGCGATATGATCATCATTGTCGATGCCCGCGAACGAGAGAACGAGGGGGATCTCGTTTGTGCTGCGGAATCCATCACTCCGGAGATGGTCAACTTTATGCTCCGCCAGGCGGCGGGGGTCCTGTGTGCTCCGATGAGTGCGGAACGTGCGGGGCGACTCCGTCTGAATCCCCTGGTCGATTACGAGTCGAATACTTCGCCGCATCAAACGCCATTTCTGATGCTGGTCGATCATCGCGACAGCGGGACGGGCGTCAGTGCAGCCGCGCGCGCCCATACCATTCGCGCCCTGGCCGATCCGGAATCCCTTCCGGAGGACTTCGTTCGCCCGGGCCACATTAACACGTTGATGGCTCGCGAAGGGGGCGTCCTTCGGCGCGCCGGCCATACGGAAGCCACAATCGACCTGCTCAAGATGGCCGGGTGCCGCCCTGTCGGCTGTCTCATCGAGATGTGCAGTCGCAAAGGCACGGGCATGGCGGATGCGGAGGAACTGGAGGAATTCGCCGCCGAGCATGACATTCCGATGGTCTCCATTGCGGAGATCATTCACTACCGCCGCATGCGGGAACAACTGATTCGCCGCGAGGCGGACGTCGCGATCAAGACCGAAGACTACGGGACGCCGCGCTTTATCGCCTATTCAGTCGAGCACGAAAATCAGGAGCCGCTCGCGATCGTGTGGGGAGACTTGTCGACCGCCGAAGCCCCGTTGATCCGGATGCACTCGTCCTGCTTTACCGGCGACATCCTCGGGTCGCTCCGGTGCGATTGCGGCGATCAACTGCACATGGCGATGGACATGATCGCGCGGGAAGGGACCGGGGCCGTCGTCTACCTCCCCCAGGAGGGCCGCGGCATCGGTCTGACGGCCAAGCTCAAGGCGTATCAGCTCCAGGACGAAGGTCTGGATACGGTGGAAGCCAACCACCGCCTTGGCTATCAGGCCGATCTGCGCGACTACATGATCGGCTTGCAGATTCTCAAGGATCTGGGTTTGCGCCAGATTCGACTATTGACGAACAATCCCAAGAAGACGGAAGCCTTCAAGCACTGGGTCGATCTCGTGATCGTCGATCAGATCCCCATCATTGCTCCGCCCGAAGCGAACCGGGAACGCTACCTCGCCACCAAACGGGACAAGCTCGGCCACCGGTTGCCGCGCGATATCGCGCGATCCGCCGGTGAGTGAGCGGGCCCAGCGGGTCGTCGTGCAGTGTGAACCCGATCGAACCGAAAGTGTGGGGCATCCCGTCGATCCCACGCTCATGCGCCGGGCGACGATTTCTCAGCTATCGGTCGGCGTTCACAACGTGAGACGATGATCAGAAGTTGTACTGGACCAGCGCATTGATGCGGTCCGCGTCGGCATTCTGTCCATCCAGGTTCTCTCGCTCACCCCAGACGTACTCGACACCAAACGACAGGTTTCTCACCGGAATCCACCACAGGCTTGACGCGAGATACTTGGCAGCCGCGTACGTGTTGCCTGGCTGTCCACTGCCATGACCGGTGTAGACTTCGGACCAGGTGACGTTTGACATGAAGTGTTCGTCAAACCAGTGTTCATAGCTGGCGGACCAGCCGACCGCATAGACGGTGTCAAACGCTCCGGTTAGGGGATCGACCTGACCGTCCAGACCGAGTCCTGCCGTGTCCTGAATATAGCGTGAGATCCCCCATCCGAATGTATGTTGCAGCAGGATGCGGCTGCGGTCCCATCCCGTCGGGTTCTCATCGCGGACCGGGTTCGTGCCATTCAGGAGCGCCCAGGGGTGAAACACCGTACTGCTGCTGAATCCCCAGCCGGCGCGGCGAGTCAGTTCTTCATCGAGCGGGCGATATCCCAGCGTGCGGATGATCGTCGAGAGCTGAATGTGACCGAGATCCTCCTGGTATCGGAGGTGTGTCGCGAAATCCGGCACGTCCTGTACGCCGCGGTCGCCGTTGCCGACAATCGTGATATCCGAGAATGGCTGCTCCACGCCGGTCGCCCAGAATATCGTATCCGTGAGAGGCAGCGTCATGCGCGCCGATGTCCGGCGCAGGTTGGCCAGGCCGCGCGGCCCCGCAAAATCGACCGTGCTGGGAAAGGCGTTGTTATCCATGAAGACCGTGTTCTGCTGGCCAACCCGGAAGTAGCCAAAGTCGACGAACGCAAATCGCAGTCGGAAGGGATTTCCACCGCCGCCCACCGCCTGGGCCGGACCATTGAAGAAGTCCCCCTCGATAAACGTGTGGACGTTCCAGTCGCAGAAAGAGGTCGGCGTCCAGGTTTCCAGCGCAAAGCGGCTATAACGGGCGCTCACGTTGAAGTTCTGGCCCGAATCCTGTGGAACCGGAATGGTGTTGGTGACGAAGTCGTCGCGGCTGCCGATCGGATCGAAATCGAACAGGCCGGTCATTCGCACAAAGCCCCGCAGCCGGAATGACGTATTGGTGCCGGGCACAAGAAACGATCCGGGGTAAAGTCCGCGGACAACAAATTTCTCGCGCTCCTCAGGCGTGATGGGCACAGGAGGGGCCAACGGAGTGAATTCGGGCGCCCCGGGCGCGTCCTGAAATTCACGCGCCTCATATCCCCACGGAGCATAATCCGCCATCGGCCGTGCACCGATGCCCGGTTGGTTGTAATAGTTCTGCCGATAGGTGTACTGCGGCATGGGCTGCGTCAGCTCGGCGTACTCCGGAACTCCCGGTGCATCCTGAAACGGACGCGCCGCGTAACCGAGAGGGGCGTAGTCCGCCGGCGGTGCTTCGACCGCAGGCGGGGTCGCTTGCGCAGCGACTGGCAGAATGGACTGCCGCTCGGCCATCGCTCTTGCTTGAGCAAATGACGAGTGATCAACCGTGGGACGGATGCCTTCCGATGAATTTGCCGCGCTCCATAACGGTACGTCACTGTCGAACGACCATCCCGCCGTCTGAACCGGTCGATTGATGACGGGTGCTGGACTTTGCGCGGTCGCCGCGCGCGCAAGCCCAAAGCACGCCAACAGGCAGCCGAAATACCACCAGAGCGGTCGCTGCAGTAAGCGCGATTCTGTGCGGTGCATGACAAGGGCTCCCGAGTAACGGCAGTCGCTGACTGGCACTCACCCGACGTACCGGAAAGTGCGCAATCGATACGACTGATACAACTGCCGCTCTCAGTCAAATCGGCATCATCGGAAAAGAACGCGAACGATTCATTTCGCGAGCATGAGATTCGGCATGGATTGCTTGTCCTCGCTCGTCAGGACTTCGCACGCTGCAGCTTGCGCGGGGAGTTCCCAGTGCTCTGCTCGATCTGCCGGAGCGTGCGAAGTGAGCGATTGGCAGAAACTGCCGTCGCTTGCCAAAAGAGCGGAAGAGTGGTCGATCTCCGACCGCCAGGAAAACAGGTGAGATCAACGGGGTGTCGTCACGGTTGATTGCGAAGTCCCTGTTGGGTGCCATGCTCTCGCGCCGCGAGGCGGGTGAGCATACCGGAAGCCCGCACGACATACCGACCCGGCTCAGGCCGTGACGGCATGCCACCCAAGATTTTCTGAATCTGCCGAAATTCGCGCCGACACGCGATCCACGCAGCGCCGTTGCATCCGGAGGACTCCTCCGAACGACCGCCGCTCATGCCACAGAGTTGCTATGCTTATGTGCGACGGTGAACCGGCAACCAGTCTCAGCGGGCGGGATTGGGAGGGCGGTTCTCCAACGCGCGCTCCACCTCGACGCGGTCCTCTTCGATCATCAGCCAGATCTGCTCCCGATCGTGGTTCCCAGCCGCAATCGCTGCCGCCTGGCGTTCGCGGACCTCGCGCAAATTGCTCGTGACCTGCCAGGTCGGATCCTGATAACCGACGGCGCCCCAGATGCTCACGCCGGCCCATCCCGGTTGAAAATGCACGTCGTACGTCAGCGTTTTCTGTTGCGTGTTGACCTCCACCGCCTGCCCCCGCAGCGATGCCGCCAATGCCCGGAAGCTGGAAGCAATCCGCTGACCGAACGTCAGCGCCTGGCGATCGACTCCCTCCGTCGGCAGTTCGCCAATCTTGCGGGCGAAGTTGTCGTGCCATGTGGCGGTGCGGGCATAGTCGGTGGCCCTGCGGTTGGCCCACTGCAGGTCGTTGATCATGCGGTTGACGGCGTCGACATACGCACGTGTCGGGTCGTCCGTGGTCGACCCACGTCGGGAGGGTGTGCGACGCGGACGTGGCGTGGTTTCCGTGGGCGCGGGCGTTGGAGTCGCGATCTCATGCGGTGTCGCGGGCGTAATGATCAGCGACAGGATCCTGCGCAGGCTGTCATCGGACAGTTCACACTCGAGCTTCACGGACTGCCCCTGAGAGGTCGCGCGGCTT
>JAHBXU010000289.1 GCA_019636315.1 Planctomycetaceae bacterium
CCGCGTGTTGATCGCCGCCGCAGAGGATGTGGGCAACGCCGATCCGCAGGCGCTGCTCGTGGCCTCGGCCGCCGCAGAAGCTGTCGAGCGACTCGGGCTGCCCGAAGGCCGGATCCCGTTGACACAGGCCGTCACCTATGTCGCAACGGCCCCCAAATCCAACGCGGCCTATGTGGCGATCGACGCGGCTCTCGCCGACGTCCGTGAGCAACGGGTGATTCCTGTCCCCATGCATTTACGCGACGCGCACTATGCCGGCGCCCGGCGGCTTGGTCGAGGCGAAGGCTATCAATACGCTCACAACGCTGAAGGGGGCTGGGTGGATCAGGACTACCTCGGCGTCGACCGGACCTATTATGAACCAACCGATCGTGGGCAGGAGGCGGAAATCAGACGCCGCCTCGAGGCGCTAAGATCGCGGCGACAGGCCGGCCAATCGACGGAAGACACCAGCGACACAAACCAGCAGTGACCCGAAGCCTCAGCAAAGTCATCGTGGGTGATCCCTTGCTCAGGCTGCGGGGGGGGGCGATCCACAAGCGGAGACAACCGGATCGCCGGCGCTCGTGAACGTGTCCGCGTGCGCTTACTCGCTGGTTGTTCGCGACGTGTAAATCTCGTGTTGCGGATCGCCGCCGCTCTTCAAAAACGCGAGCAGATCGAGAATCTCCTCGTCGGAAAACCGGTCCAGCAGGCCGCCCGGCATCATCGACGTCGTCGATGGCAGGCTTTCGTCGATCTGCCCGCGCGCGATTTCCTCCAGGGCGCTGGGATCGAACATATTGGTCAACACCTGCAACTTGTCGTTGAACAGGTTGATGACCCGCCCTTCCACGACGCGCCCGTCCTTCAACAGGAAGGTCATTTTCTGATATTGATCGGAGACGACCTTATCCGGCTCGATGAGCGACTCCAGCAGGTTGCGATTGTTGAACCGCCGGCCGGCGCCGGTCAAATCGGGACCGATGGTTCCCCCCTCGCCCTGGACGCGATGACAGCGGAAGCAGACCGCCGTGGCGAACAGTTCCCGGCCGCGCGCAAAATCCCGATGCGACAGACCCGTATCGGCCGTCGACAGAAGATCATCCACGGTCCATTTCTTGACGAAAGGCCGCGGAGCGAGGGCCGCGAACGGGTCCACTGGCTCTGCGGGAGCCGCTTTCAGAACATCCGCGAGTTGCTCCTGCTCTTCCGCCGTCAGCGTCTCCAGGGCTTCCTTCCTGATGTTCTCCAGGAATCCCCCAAACGACATCCCCCCACGATGTGCCGCGGCTTCGCGGAACCATGAGAAGTACGCACGACGTTCCTCGGGCGTCCACCCGGTCTCCAGGTCCTTGAGGGCGAACGCATAGTGGATTTGATCCTCCTGAGTACGGGCCCGCGCAAGCTGGGCGAGCGCACGGCCCGCAATCCCCGGCGCCTCCAGCGCGATCAGGAGCTTGACCAGTTCGCGATCCTGATCCCGATCCCCGGTCGGAAACTTCGCATCCAACTTGTTCAGCAGGCTTTGACGGATCGCATCATCGCCGGTGCCGAGACGAATCAGCACGAGACCATACGCACGAAGTAGATCGAGCTGTTGGGACCGGGAAAGGTCGTCCCAGCGGATGCGATCGAGGGCAGCGACCAACGGCGCGCGATGCGTCTCGTTGCCGTTGCGGGCCAATGCGATGGCGGCATGGGTCAACGCGACGGGATCCTGTTCTGCAAATACACGTGCGGCCCAGGTGTCCACCGGTTGATGTTCGATGGCGATACGGGCGGCGAATCGAATCGCCCGGTCGGCATGGCCCAGATAGGGCCACGCCGCCTCCACGATTGCCGGATGCTGCTTTCCATGCATCTGCTCAATCATGTAACGAGTCGCCCGCAGCGCATCAGACGTGTGCGGAACACTGGGAGCCGGTGCGGTGGACTCTGAACCGGTGTAAGTCACGCGATATAAGCCCGACTGCGTCTTGCGACCGCCGATCAGGAAATAGAGAGCCCCGTCGTGAGGGTTGACCTGCATGTCAGTCACCGGCAGCGGCTGCGCCATGAGGAACTCTTCGGCGGTCCCCCGATAACTCGCTCCGTCGGGTTCAAGGTGGATGGCGTAGATCGTCCCGTAGCTCCAGTCGGCGATATACAGCGCCTGCTGGTATTTGGCGGGGAACCGGGCTCCCGTGCCAAAGACGATGCCTGTGGGCGAACCCGGTCCGATATCGACCACGGAACCGAGACTGTCCGGATAATATTCCGGCCACTTGCCCGTACCGGACCGCCAACCAAACTCGCTGCCGCTTGTCACATGGTTCACGCGCGTCGGCCGATACCAGGGCGTACCGATATCCCATTCCATGTCCGCGTCGTAGGTGAACAGCTCACCCTCGGGGCTGAAAGCGATATCGAACTCATTGCGGTAACCGCTGGAGATCAACTCCCATTCTTCGCCATCCGGACTGACGCGGGCGATCCAACCACCGGGCGCCAGGACATCGCGTGCATGCCCGCGGGCATCCCACTGACGGTCCAGCAGGATGTCTTCATCCCAATTGCGCGGGACACATGACTCCGCAAACTCCGTCACTGGCGTGTGATTCCCGGCGCAGACGTACAGCGACTTGCCGTCGGGCGCGAGGATGACGGCATGCGGACCGTGCTCGCCGCCGCCAATCAGCTTGCGAAGCTGCAGAACCTGGTCCAGTTCTCCATCCCCGTTGGAATCCACAACGCGATACAAACCGGTGCGCGGTCTTCCGTCGTCATCCTTGTTGCTGCCGTTGACCATGACATACAGGCTGTCGAACGCGTACAGCAGCCCGTGAGCCATGCCGATCTCGATGTTCAGCGGCTCCACCTGAATCGGGTCATCGGACCCGATCGCCGGAACCGTGATTCGATACAGTTTTCCGTACTGGTCGGAAACAATCATCCGCCCCTTGTCATCGAACGTCATCGCCACCCAGGATCCCTGCGCTTCGGCGGGCACAGAGTACAGCAGCTCCACCTCAAAACCCGGGAGCGTCTTGACGCGTTCGACGGGAGTGGCGTTCTCATCGGCAAACGCTGCCATCGAGAGCAGGCCGATCACAGAGGCGACGGCAAACACTTTTCCGGACATCAACAGACTCCAGCAGTGAGGAACTCAAGGGAGGGACGATCGCAGGCGGGTCGACATGTCGAGGCGACGTCAGGATTGACATGTGCCATCGCCGTAGCTCAGGAGCATCCTGCACCGTCGCCTCTCCTGAAGGAGCGCAGCGACGGGCAGGGCATTCGATTGCGGACAGCCGGAGAATCTCCCGTCCGGCCGCTGTCAGACGTTTGCCGCCGAGGGAATCTTGAAATCGCCGCGTCCCTCACGGAAGGTGAACGCATTGGCCTGATCTGAAAGGCTGCCGGTGAATTTCTCTTCCCGGCCGTTGAGCGTCAATACCGGGCCGAGCGTCATCGGCGTCTGGTCGAGGTTCACCTGATTCGCTTTCAAGTGATCAACGGTGCGCCCGATGGTCTCGGCCGCGTCGGCGTCTTTCGCCAGCGCTTCGCGGATCTCCGCGACCGAGCGTTGTTCGCCCAGCCGGTAGGAAATGTTCCCCAGGTGGCACAAGGCGCTCGAGAGGTGCCCCTCGGCAAACGGGCAGTTCAACAGAGACGCGTCCTTTGCGCGAACGGCATCGACGAAGTTGTCAAAGTGATTCCCGCCCCCCTCGAACTTCTTGAGGACGTTGCCGTCGGGATCGAACGCGGTGACGTTGCTGTAATCGGATGTCGAAACGACGTAACCCTTCGTCCCGTGGAACACAACGCCGATTTTCGCGCCGCGATAATCGTCGGTCTCCAGACCGCGGGTTTCAAAGATGATCCTGCGCCCGCCGGAGAAGTCGTAGATTGAGATTTCGGTGTTCGCGGTCTCGCCGGCATCTTCGTATCCCAGGCGGCCACCGTAGGTCACCACCCGTTCTCCCAGATCGTCAGCATCTATTCCCCAGCGGGCGATGTCCATCTGGTGAATCCCCTGGTTGCCCAGGTCGCCGTTGCCGCAGTTCCACTGCCAATGCCAATCGTAGTGGAAGCGCGGGCGTGTGAGCGGCTCAGCGGCCGCGGGGCCGAGATAAATGTTGTAATCCACATTCGCGGGCACATCGTAGTTGCCGCGTGGTCCGATGGACGGGCGGCGCTTGTAGCAGAGGCCGCGCGCCAGCGTCACGTCGCCAATGCCGCCGCTGCGCAGAAACTGCACTGCCTCCTGGTGAGCCTTCGATGAGCGCGACTGCGTGCCGCACTGGACAATCGTCCCATGTTTTTCGATCGCCTGGACCGCGCGGCGGCCTTCTTCCACATTGTGACTGACGGGTTTCTCGCAGTACACGTGCTTGCCGGCCTGGACCGCCCAGATGGTCGCCAGCGAATGCCAGTGATTCGGTGTGGCGATGGTCACGACGTCGATATTGGGATCTTCCATCACCCCCCGCAAATCGCGGAAGTATTTGATTTTGCCCCCCTGCTTCTCTTCCACCTGCTTGACGCGAGTCATGCCCACAATCTCATCGGGATCGCACAGCGCGACGACGTCGCAGTAGGTATTTCCGATGAATCCGCCGATGTGCGATTGACCGCGACCGTTGACTCCCAGGATGGCCACACGGAGTTTGTCGTTCGGACCAACGCGTTCATCGCTGGAGGCGCGTCGCGGCTGCGCTGCACCCACTCCTGCAGCGGCTGCGATGGCGAACATGGAGTTTTCGAGGAAATTCCGTCGAGAAAGGCCGGACATATCAAGCTCCGATGCGGGGGATGGAGAACTGGCGAGAGGCCGCCGACGCATTCGGCGAACCGAGGAAGGACGTTTCTTCAGTTTAGCCCAGTGGCGCAGCCCGATTCAAGTTGCAGCGTCATGCCAGCGACGGCTCGACGGCTGTCTGTCGGAGGGGATTTCGGCAGATTCCGAGAACCTTGGGTGACATGCCGTCACGACACCCGCAACGGCGCGATATCGCGCGCCGGCGGGCGCTTCGCTCGGTGTACCGACTCACGCCAGCCGCGGGTTGATTCTGTCCGGATCGATTCCCAATTCTCCAATGACGTGCGGCAGCCGCTGCTGGTCGAACTGGCCACCTTCCGCCAGCGCCGACAGAGTCGCATACGTGGTATGCTCGGCGTCGATCTCGAAAAACCGACGCAATGTCGGACGCGTATCGCTGCGACCGAAGCCGTCGGTTCCCAGAACTGTGTACGGTCCGGGCACCCACTCACGGATCTGATCGGGCACCAGCCGCACGTTGTCACTCGCGGCGATGAACGGTCCCACCTGGCCGTCGAGCATCCTTTGCAGAAAGCTCTGTCGGCGTTCGCCCTCGGGATGGAGGCGATTCCACCGGGCCACGCCGACTGCATCACGACATAATTCGCTGTAACTCGTCACGCTCCAGACGTCGGTCCCGATCCCGTAACGCTCCTTGAGCATGTCCTGGGCACGAAGCACTTCGCGCAAAATCGTTCCGGAGCCGAACAATTGCGGCCGTTGAGACTGGCCTTCCGCGCTGTCGGTCGAGCGCACCCGGTACATTCCCTTGAGAATGCCTTCCACTGTCTCGTCGCCGGGCGGGATCGGCGGCATTTCGTAGGACTCGTTGTAGACAGACAGGTAGTAGAACACGCTCTCGCCGTCGCCGTACATCCGCTGCAGACCGTTCTGAATGATGACGGCCAACTCGTACGCATACGCCGGATCGTAGGCGATGATGTTCGGGACGGTGGTCGCCATGAGTTGACTGTGACCGTCTTCGTGTTGCAGGCCTTCTCCATTGAGCGTGGTGCGACCGGATGTGCCGCCGATGAGAAAGCCTTTCGCACGCGCATCGGCCGCCAGCCAGATGAGGTCCCCCACCCGCTGAAAGCCGAACATCGAGTAGTAGACGTAAAAGGGAATCATCGTCTTGCCGAGATTGCTGTACGTCGTTCCCGCGGCGATAAACGACGACATGGCC
>JAHBXU010000029.1 GCA_019636315.1 Planctomycetaceae bacterium
GCATGCTGCAAGTCGCCATCGACCTCACCGGTGATCCTGCGAAGACCATTGTTGCCCTGGGGATAGTCGACATCAGCACGGCCCAAACAGCGGAAGGGGACAATCTGGAGTTTCGTGGCAGCAGCTTTCGCGGAGCGAACGCCGCAACGGAATGGGTCGTTGCCGCAGAACACGCCGCGGTGACCGGCGATGAGCCTCCGAACGGCGTCCGCGTGCTGACGCTATTCACACCGCCCGATCCGCCCAGCGACAACATCGCCCAGTTGCGCGGCACGCTGCATATCCGCTCCGCACGGGAGCAGGTCGACGCCGTTGTCACCAATCTGAATGACCGACTCGACCGCCGGATCAAAGACCGCAACCTCAGCAAGTTCGGGCTGGAGTTTGCCATCATGATCGAAGAGAACCAGTTGATGTTCCGACTCCTGGAAGGGAGTGAAGATCGCATCGCCGGCATCTTTCCAATCGACCAGGACGGCGCGCGGATTGAAGGCGTCGTCCAGACCACGACGGTCGAAAACAGCAACCGCATTCACCGGTTTACCTTTTCCCGCCGAGTCCCGCCGCGTGTCGGACTCAAGTTCTCACTCAATCGCGGCGTGCAGGATATCGAGATTCCGTTCCGCTTCAGCAATCTGCCGATCCCCCCGCAAACGAACGGCATGACGTCGCCCCCATCCGGTACACCTGTTGCCCCCGGTTTCCCACCACCGCAACAGACGCCCCCGATCGCAACGCCGCGCGGCACATCAGCAACCGACTCCTGATTCCGGTGCGATCATTGCCGCACGTTTCATCAAACGAACGGCCCGCGACGAATCAAGCCGAGACCATGACAATTCAGATACGCCTCCGCTCTCGTCAAAGGCGTGGGTCCTGACGGTAGTAGTCGCGTAACGTACTGAACAACTCCGGCTGTCGCGCTGCCATTGCGGCGGGGCGTTCGAAGAATGTCTCTGTGGCGACAGCAAAGAATTCCGCGCGGTTCTTTGTGCCGTAGCAATCGATAAGCGGGCGGCGGCCGGAACGGCAATCGCGGCACAGTTGTTGAAACTCGCGTTCCATCACGTCCGCCCAGAGGACGGCCAGTTCCCGCGAGGGCAACGGCGGCGTCCCGTCCAGTTCGCGTCCCCCGCGCATATCGAGCTGATGGGCGAACTCGTGCAGCACGAGACTATGCCCCGGCTCTTCCTGGCGTCCGCCGGCCAGAGCGTCTTCCCAGGAAACAATCACCGGCCCGCGATACCATGCTTCGCCGGTCCGCGCTTCACTCCCTTCAATGACGATGCCCGCCCGAGTGATCTCAACATCCGGCGCAACAAATGCCGTCGGATAGATGAGAACTGACAGAACGTGATCGTAGTATTCCTCCGGAAAGGCGAGCACAAGCAGGCACGCCTGTGCTGCAATGGTCACCCGCATTTCGTCGGTGACGTCGAGGCCTTTGCAGCCTTCCCAGTTCTTCTCGGCGACGAATACCTGCACGCGGCGCTCAAGTTCATGCTGCTGCTCGTCTCCGAGCCGCGTGTAATGCACGACATTTCGCTGCAGAATGTCCCGCCACGATGCCGGGAAGGGCTCCGCAAGGAGACGAGCGCGGCGTCGGCGTTTCCACCAGGCAAAGAACATGAGCTTGTTGGTAAGTCCTTGAACGTATAGGCCCGCTTGATCGACGTGTCGGCTCACCGACTGACGGATTTCCTATCCGGCGATCGCAGACGTAACGGGGTGGGACAAATTGCCATTCATCGCAAGTTGATCAGGATTGCATCGGCTTCCGAGGAACACAACCCCTCTCAAGACATCCCGCCGCCAAGCAGGAGAATCACCAGATTCGTCAGGTTGAACAGCGCGTGCGTGACGATGACCGCCAGAACATTCTGCCGCTGTTCATAGACATACCCCAGAATCAACGCCAATGGAAACAGGGCCAGCGAGTCCGGGAACCCATGCACCGCACAGAACAGCACGGCAACGAGCAGGATCGCCCGCCGTCCACCGAGGGAGCGGGCGAGCCCGTCCTGCAGCATCACGCGAAACAGCAACTCTTCCTGAATGGGCGCAACAACGACCGCCGCCACAACAATCCAGCCGATTGCGTCCGGGGACGGGCTGTCGCCCAGAAGCTTCAAGAACGGGTGCAGAACCTCCTCCGACCTCCACATCGAAGTCGCCGCCAGCACGGCGAAGACCGGTCCAAAACTGGCCAGGAACGCTCCGACTCCATCCCTCAACTGCCGTCCAAAGCCACCAACACCAAGTCCGCAATCGCGCAGCGCAATCCGTCCGAATCCTGTGAGCAGTGCGACGGCGATGACGATCACCAAGGCGCCGCTTACGCATCCCTGCCGGACGTCATCAAGCGTCACGACGCCCGGCGCGCCGTCTCCCAGGGCCGCCGACGTCACCTTCAGGGCGACGAGGCCCCCGACATAGATAGCCGCAGCAGACCACGCCAACGGCAATAGCGGCGAAGGGAGCCGCGGTGCTCGTTCCAGAATGTCCGTTCCCGTCGACCAGCGACGGACAATCTCCCTCCAAGTCCGGAGACTCGCGGCGAGCAAAAAAACGATGAGAACCGCAAGTCGCATCGAACAACAGGGACCATGATCGCGTTGGCTCTGCGAGACTACCGGTCCATCTCTCGCCCGTCAACGTCCTGCAGAAACAATCAGCGGTCGCCAGCCGCAAGACTTCTGGGCGAAAATCATCCCGCACGACGCGCATCGCGGACGTTTCGCCCGGCGACGCGTCCGGTTATCCTGTGACGTCTCCCCCGAAACGGTCATCAGTCTGGAGCAGCCATGACGCGGAATGCGCGGATCGGCCTGGTGTTGTTCGTCATTTACCTGCTGTTGTACGGCGGCTTCGTCGGACTCAACACGTTCTTTCCTCAGACGATGGAAGTGACCCCGATCGCCGGCATCAACCTGGCCATTCTCTATGGATTCGGATTGATCGCCGCGGCACTGGCGATGGCCCTGCTGTACGGAGTTTTGTGCACTCCGGAAGGTGATCTTCCCGTTGATCGCTCGAAACACGTCCGCCAGCCGAAGGGGAATGCATGATTTACGAGTTCTCCATCGGGGCAGTATCGGTCTTCGCGCTGTTCGTGGGTGTGACGCTGGGTTTGAGTTTCTTCCTGGGCCGCAAGGCGAAGTCCTCGGCGGGTTACTTTGCCGCGCATGGACAGATCCCCTGGTTCGTCAACGGTGTCGCGTTCGCCGGCGATTATCTCTCAGCGGCGTCGTTCCTGGGCATTTGTGGAATGATCGCCTTCTATGGGTACGACGGCTTTCTGTATTCGATCGGCTATCTGGCCGGCTGGGTGGTCGCCCTGTTCGTCATCGCCGAACCGATGAAGCGACTGGGGAAATTCACATTCGCCGATGCGCTCGATGCAAAGTTCAACTCGCGCGGCATCAAGATCGCCGCCGGCATCAGCACGCTGGCGGTCAGCCTGTTCTACCTCATCCCGCAAATGGTCGGCGCGGGCGCCTTGGTCACGCCATTGCTTGGGCTGCCGCACTGGGTGGGCGTGGTGCTCGTCGGCGTCACGGTGATTCTTATCGTCGTCACCGCCGGCATGGTCTCGACGACCTGGGTGCAATTCCTCAAAGGCTCGCTGCTCGTCGTCTTCAGCACGGTCCTCACTGTGATGATCCTGCAGCGCGGCTTCACGGTCGAGCAGGGGGGCATCGACGGTCACCAGTTCGCCCCTGAGGAAACGCAAACCGTCACCACACTCGCCGACGGCGCCGTGCTCGTCAACGGACAACCGAAAGGGACGAGACAAGGCGAACCACAATTGCATCCTGTCGGCTGGATCAGTCGTCTTCCCGACGACAAACAGAAAACGGGCCCGCTGGGACCGCTGGAGTTCTTCCGTGTGCTGCAAGGCAGCGAAGTCGTCCTGTGGACGAGCGAAGTGCAGCGCTCCGAGGACGGCTCGCGGACCACGGTCTTCTCCCAGAAGCCGACTCCCGGCAGTCAGGTCTTGCGTCCTGGCGAGCACCCGACGTTCAGAGGCATCCGCAGCGAGAACCTGCTCGACAAGCTGAACTTCCTGTCGCTCATGCTGGCCCTGTTCTGCGGCACGGCCTCGCTGCCGCATATCTTGATTCGCTACTACACCGTCAAGGACGCCGCCGCCGCGAGAAAGAGCACCATCGTCGGCATCGCCAGCATCGGGTTTTTCTATGTCCTTACGCTCTACCTGGGGCTGGGCGCCATGACGAGCGGAGCCCTCGACATCACCGACAGCAACATGTCGGCTCCACTCCTCGCACGAAGCATGAACGAAGGACTCTTCGCCATGATCTCGGCCATTGCCTTTACGACCGTGCTGGGGACCGTCAGCGGGCTGATCCTCGCCTCCAGCGGCGCGGTGGCCCACGACCTGGTGCGGTCCGGGTTGGGCATCGAGATGAACGACCAACAACAGGTCCGCATCGCGAAGATCGCGGCGGTCATCGTCGGCGCCCTGGCGATCGTGCTCGGCATCCTGTTCGCACGATTCAACGTGAACTACCTCGTCGGCTGGGCCTTCAGCGTGGCCGCGTCCGCCAACCTGCCCTCGCTGGTGATGCTGCTGTTCTGGAAAGGCACCACGCGGCAGGGCATCATCGCCGCGATCGTTGTCGGCATGGTGAGTTCGCTGGCCTGGATCCTGCTGAGCGCCGACACGTACGCCCAAGTCTACGGCCTCCCGGCGACAAGCGCCATCGTCCCCTTCAGCCAACCCGGCATCGTGACGATCCCCCTGGGCTTCGCTACGCTGGTCGTGGTGTCACTATTGAGTCGCAGCAATCAGAGAACGTAGTTAAGTAGTCTGGGTTAGCGAAGCGTAACCTCGCATTCGGCATCTTAACTTTTGCTGGGATACGCCTGTCGGCTATCCCAGCCTACGTCACTGCTCTATTCGCCATTCCTGTCACGTTGCGAGAGGTCAGCTTCATAGACGCCCCCCTCCGCGTCGGATGCGAGGACGATCCATGGTCCGCTATCTGGAAAAAACGCCTTGGGTCCTGTGACATTATTGATCGGCTGTGACGCCGACAGTAAACGTTCAGCACTCACGGCCAGATCCAATTCGTTCCGATCGCTTTCTTGGATCGCAATGAAACCCCGACACGTGTGCAGCAGGAACAATCGTTCCGTCGCTCCTCCCAGAATCACGATCGGTCGGGTTGGGGCCAGTCCAGGCGTCAGGTTCGCGTAGGGATGGTTTTCCCAGGTGCCATCTGGTCTTCGAATACGCAAGACCTGCTGCGGCTGGTTGAGGAGATCCACGGAATTCTTTGTGGCGACGTAGAGTGTTCCGTCGCTCGCCAATGCTCCGTTGAGATGATCGTCCGCGTTTTTCCCTCCCTGTTCCACGACAATGGTTGGGCTCCACCGTTCCGGAAGGGCGCCGTTTCGATGCTCACGAAAGAGGACCGCATCCCCAACTTGGTCGCTCCACAAGACGCCAACCCGGTCCGGAAGCGAGAAGATGGCACAAATGTCATCGCTGGAGGTGTTCTCACCGAGAGTCAGCGGAGCACTCCAGGCCATGCCAGAAGAATCAGTGGTCCAGCACACATGGACGCTCCGGTCGCGATCATAAGCGATCCACCAGCGCCCACTGGCGTCCTGACAGATCGTCGCGGTCTCGACACGGCTGCCTGCCGGTCGCTGGCTGGAAATTTCCAGTTCGCATCGCAACGTCCCGGAGACATAGGTGCCGCGATCCTTGTCAAAATCTATTTGAACGACAGCCAGTCGATCCTTACCCACCAGCACCGCTCGCGCGAATGTCTCGCCGCACCAGACATCTGCTTGGCCGGGAAGTCCGCTCAAAATCGAACGGAGGTGGGCGAGTTCCCGCCACCCGTCAGCAGTCCTTTCGATGACGGTGCTCCCGTTCGGGAGCGGCAGCCAAGCCCACCACCGCCCGTGTGCAAACCAGATTTTGGATTGCGGCTTGTCCTGCGTCGCATGCGGCACGCCCGTCTGGAAAATCGGCTCCGCGAACTGCGGAGACTCCGCAATGGCCAAACGACTGCACGCCATCAGCAGCGTGACCGCCGCCCATGTTCCATGGCTTGGTCCACAAAATCTTGCCATGATGTCCCCTCTCTCGGATGCGTGAAACATGAACAATAACCAGTAACTGTAGGGCAGGCTCCCGCCTGCCTTGCTCCAGTGAGTCGCTGCAGGCTTGGTTCCACCGGCCGCAGAGAACCGGAACGATGTTCCCGCCTCAGCCAACCTGCCGACAACTTCAGTGAGCCGGACTCATACAGAGAGACACGTCATTGGGGAAGGCAGGCGGGTGAGGCCCGCAATGCGGACCGTTGGTGGGGGTGATTGAGAGTGACTCCAAGGTTCGCAGAACGGACCCGACAATTGCTCGCCAACCGGGGACACGCAGCGGTGTGAAGCTGCTGCCATGTCATGTCGCTGGAAACGACACGTCCGCAGAACGTGTCGCCGAAATTAAAAAATGACGACATGTTTTCTTGACCTGTCGCCGGCGGCGACATATCTTCGAGCGATGCCAAAATCAGCAAAAATAACGGCCAACAAAGGAGTTAAGTGGCTCGCCGACGCCCCGTACAATGATTTGCCGCTGCTTCCGCCGGCTGCGGATCTGGAGACACGAGCCGTTCTCAAACGCTGCATTTCCGCCCGTGCGTCGCTGGGGGAACTCAAACAGGCGGCCCAGTTGATTCCCAACCAATCCATCCTCATCAACACGCTGCCGTTGCTCGAAGCCCAGTCGAGCTCCGAGATCGAGAACATCGTCACCACGACGGATCAGTTATTCCAGCATCGGGCCGGTGACGACCACGCCGACCCGGCGACGAAAGAGGCCCTGCGTTACAGTCAGGCGCTATTGGAAGGTTTTCAGTCGCTCGCCAGACATCCCCTCACCACTCGTACGGCGGAGAGTGTCTGCACGACGATCAAGGGCCGCGACATGCGGGTCCGCCGGGTGCCGGGAACGGCGCTCGCCCGAGAATCAGGTCAGGGGAAACCGACGATCATTTACACGCCGCCCGAGGGAGAAGACCTGCTCCGCAAGCTGCTGGCGAACTGGGAGCGCTTCCTGCATGAGGCGAAAGAGATCGACCCGCTGATCCGGATGGCGGTCGGCCACTACCAGTTCGAAGCGATCCATCCCTTCACCGACGGCAACGGTCGCACGGGGCGAGTGCTCAACAGCCTGTTCCTGATCCAGGAAGGACTGCTGACACTGCCGATCCTGTATCTCAGCCGGTACATCATTGAGAACCGATCCGACTACTACCGGTTGCTGCTGGAGGTCACTTGCCACGGCCGCTGGGAAGCCTGGCTGCTGTACCTCATCCAGGGGGTCCAGGAAACCGCCGACTGGACGCGTGCCAAAATTGAAGCCGTGCGTCGGCTGCAAGAGCACACGGCTCACTATCTCCGCGATCGACGTCCGAAAGTGTACAGCCACGAACTGCTGAGCTTAATCTTCGAACTCCCCTACTGCCGGATTCAAAACGTGGTGGACGCGAACATCGCCCAGCGGCAGGCGGCCTCCCGTTATCTGAAGGAGTTGGTGGACATCGGCATATTGCAGGAACGAACGGTCGGTCGGGAGAAGCTGTTCATCCACCCGAAGTATCTTGATTTGCTGGTTCGGGATGACGATTTCGTCGCTTACTCCTGAATCACTCCCCATGAACACAGATGACCCAGACGCAAGCCACCGGGTCACCCGCAAGTCGACCAACATCGGGTCTCACATAAGGTCGAATGACCGATGACATCGGTGATCACTTTTGGCGCCTATCTGGCTCTACTGGTCGTTGCGGCCGTCGTCTGGATTCTGTTTCTTCGAATCGGCCTTCGCTGGGCAAAGGTTGCCGACGTTACACTGCGCAAACTGGTTCTCGCATTTTTCTTGGTGACGCTGTTTGAAATTGCCCTGCGAGTCGGGGTCCTCTTAGCAGTTCCACGCGACAGGGTGCAGTCATGGATTCTCGTGGCCCCGCTGCTTGGAGCAACAATCGTTGTCCCGTGTGTGATCATCTCATGGGTGTTCAAGGCACGACTTGTTCGTTCACTGCAGGCATGGTTGCCGACGCTGATGACATCCGCTGTCAGTTGGATCGGAGTTTGGGCAATCACCGGCGTCCTCGCGAAAGCGTTCGTCATCTCGTCGGCTTCGATGGCACCGACACTTCTTGGAAGACATCCCCGCGGCATTTGTCCAGAATGTGGGGCGACCTGCTATTCGTCCGCTTCGGCTTTGGAATCGGGGGGAGACGAAACACCTGTCGACACGATCTGCGAGGCCTTTCATCTCCACAAGCTCGACGAAATGCCCGACGCCTGGGGTGCGGCGGATCGGCTTCTTGCGGCGAAATACCTCAAGCCGCGACGCTGGGATCTGATTGTGTTTCGTTTTCCAGAAGATCCGGACACACCCTATGTGATGCGGGTCATTGGCCTGCCGGGAGACGAAATCGTCATTGAGAACGGAGCGGCCTATGCCAACGGCGAACGCCTGCCGCTGCCTGCAGAAATTGGCAACATTAAGTATGTCACCTTTGCCGACGATCCTTGGGTTCGCGACCGTGTGTGGGGAACTCGCGCTCGCCCCGCCAGACTCGGACCGCAGGACTACTTCGTGCTGGGCGACTTCTCGCCGCGCTCCCGAGACTCCCGCCTTTGGGAAACGGGCGCCCCCGGACATCCGCCGTATGCCGTTCCCGCTGAAAACATCGTGGGTGTCGTTACACATATCTATTGGCCACCCAATCGCTGGCGCGTGCTGCGCTGATATAAGATGGGATAGCTGGCGGCCGAATCTCAGCACTGGTGCAGACCCCGAAAGCTTGGCTACACAGGGTGGCCCAGCCGGAATGGGCTGGGTCGTGCAGCGACAGGACGTTTCACACTCCGCTTACGAAAGTCTTCCAGCCAAATGCAGCCTGAGTGCGCATCATCTTGTCATCTTGTGCTGATGGCACCCGACCATTGCCGGTCGGGCCACCCCGCGCGAGTTTCTGTTGAGGAAACTGGACACACTCACCGAGAAGCCGGACCTGCAGCGAGAGATCGCCGACATCTTCTGCCACCGGGCCCGTGCCACACTCGACATGCAGCGATTTGACTTTATGACACAAGACGAATGCAAGGACACGCTCAACCGCTGCGCGCCCCCGGTTACCGATTGCCCGGGGCCACCGGGGTTCTTCGAGCCGTGATGTCGAGGACGCCAACCTGACGACGGGGTGGCATACTTTCACGCCGCAGATGGGTGAGCATGTTGACCACGGGGTCATGGCGTCCCGGCGAGCGCCGTGACGCCATGCCATCCGACGCGGGAACTTTACGATCTGTTGGTTGACGCACAGACAATCGAATGCGACCAATGAAGGATCCTGAAAGCCGAATACTTCGCGGACTGCGCATCACCATAGTCGGGCTCTGTACTATTGGTGTGACTACTCTGCTCGCTGTTCGCCCGGTTCAGATCACGGAGCTGTCACTTGACGATCTGTCAGTAAGACGTATCTCCTACCATGAGATTGGTTATATCAACATTCCAATATCCGCACGTCGCGTTAAGCATGAGGAAACACGATTGTCGTTGTATCTGCGGGACTCCAACTTGCGCGTGGCCAGGAGTCAAAACTCGACGCCCTACATGCCTGCGAAAATAGTCGTCCACGGAGAAGTGTACAAAGGAGAGGCGTATCGCTTATACCAGTTGTTGTTCTTCGCCCACAAAGACGTGCGAACTGTCTACGATGACGGAGAACAATGGGTCCGCTGGTCGCGAGAGAACGCCGTCGAGGCAACGACGCTGTGGCCGCGAGTTCTGAGGCAATTGCAACAATCGAATCGTCCAACGAAGTCTGTCGACAGCGTTTTCTTTGAGCTCCGCGATATAAAAATGAGCGGAATGGAAGGCGAGTGAATCAGAATGGGCCGCCCCCGCCTGTTCCAGGGTGTGAAAAGCCCACGCGGGTCACCCAGACGGCCTGCCAGCCGTCGTTCGCTCCCGCGCTCCTGAAGAAGCGGGAGGGTTCTCGAGAATCCGCGCGTCCCCATCCGCCGACGATCCACGGGTCATCCCTCGCGCGATATGATGATGTGCGCTCTCGGAGCGTTCGTTTCGCCTCGTCACAATCTGTCCGTTCGATTTCGACTCCCGCAACTCAATCTCAATCGGAGCGACGATCCATGCTCGACGTCATGACGCTCGCAATCATTCTGATCGTCCTGGTCGTAAACGTCTTCTTCCTGCTCTGGATGGCGAGCCTGCCCGGTCACATTGCGAAGGAACGCTCGCATCCGCAGGCCGAGGCCATTGCCTGCTGCGGCTGGCTGAGCCTGGTCACCTTTTTTGCAACCTGGCCGATCGCCATGGTCTGGGCTTTCACGCAGCCGCTCCATGTCGCCGTCACCTCACAGGATTCACCGGCTGGAACGAATCCTTCCCGCATGGCATGAACAGGAGTTGCCGCGATGATCGCCTTTCTCATCGATATCTACGCACTTCTCGTGTGGCTCGTGTTCTTCAAGTTCAGATGGTTCAAGTTTGACTTGAAAGCCAAGATCGGTTCGGCCGCGATCGGTGCGTTGATGTGTATTGGCATTCTGATCGCCGTCAATTTTCTGCATCCGCAGTCGATGGACGCGCGTGTGTTTGAGTACGTGGTGCCGATGGCCACCCACGTGCCCCAGGCGGGACCGGTCACCGAAGTACCGGTGCTGCCCAACGTCCCGGTCAAGAAAGGCGATGTGCTGTTCCGCATTGATCCGCAGCCATACGAGTTTCAGGTCGCCCAACTGGAGGCGGCGCTCGCGGCGGCGGAACAGAATGTCCCCCAGTTGCAGGCCGCCTATGACGCAGCCGCCGCATCGGTCGAACGGCTCGAGAAGCAGCAGGAATTTGCCGAAAGCGAGTTCGAGCGATTCAAAAAGCTGCATTCCGAGAAGGTTGCCACGCAGGAACAGCTTGAACAAGCGACCCGCAACCTGGAAATCGCCCAGGCGTCACTCCGCGAAGCACAAGCCCAGGCGACCAAGGCCAAACTCGCTGCCGATGCGAAAACCGCCGACGGAGTAAACGTCGATGTCGCGCAGCTCAAGGCGCAACTCGCCAACGCCCGCTACAACCTCGATCAGACAACCGTCCGCGCACCGGTCGACGGCACCGTCATCAACCTCGAGCTGCAGCCCGGACTGGTCGTGCGGCCCGGCGAACCGGTGCTCACGCTCGTTGAGAATCCGCATGGCATCGTCGTCTTGACCTTGCCGCAGGAGTACCTGTCCTTGATCGAACCGGGGAACCACGTGGAAGTCGCCCTCGACATGTATCCCGGAAAGATGCTCCGCGGCAAGGTGGACGCCATTGTCTGGGCCACGGGGCAGGGACAGCTCACCGCGGCCGGGACCGTTCCCACCGCCACGGAGAAACAACCAGCGGGCCGCTTCGGCGTCAAAGTCCTGATCGACGAGGCCGACCAGAAGCTGTATCGTCTCCCCGCCGGCGCACATGGCGCTGCCGCGATTTACACCGATCACGGCAAAGCCTTCCGTATCGTCCGTAAAGTCATCGTCCGCTGGTACACCTGGCTCAACTACATCTCGCTGGGTATGTGAACCGTCGTGCCAAGCGAGCATTCCCTCGGAACGCTGATTCCCGCGGCTTCCACCGGCGGGGAAGTGACGTTGCCTGTGGCAATTTGCACGGCGTCCGGTTTTGGGGCGACAGCGATTCTGCTCGATGCAACGACGATGACAAGGGCTGAGCCACCGCGTGTTGTCGATCCCCGGCCGACTCGCCGTCGGCGTGGTGTGTGGTAATGCCACTTGAGTTGCCTGATCGTTTTCCAGAGCAATCGATATGCCTGACGTTGATACGGAATCACGGCGAGCGGCCTAACGCCATGCCCCGCGACCGCTGGGCGATCGGCGCTGTATCTCGCTGGGGACTCCACTGACACAGGACACATTCCAGGTGACCCAACAGATACGTCGCGTCGTCACCAGCGTCAGCCACCTTGCTGAGAGACGCCCGTCGGGAGTTCCAGACGACGTCACTGTTGTCCCGCTTCGTCAACGGGAACTTCCAATGCGCCGTTATCGGACGCCCGCGGCGGCCATGCTTCCCGAGCCACGCGGAGAATTCTCGACGGGATGAAGAACATCCAGGTCACAATAGAGTAAGGTCCGCCGGGTGCCGATGATCGGCCTGTTCGATCGTACGATCACGGGGCGGCTTTCGGTGTAGCTGTGGGGATCGAAAGGATCGAGCGGCATCTTCACGTGCAATGCGATGTGCACGTGTGACTTCGGGCTGGATCTGGTGGTTATTGATCGGTAGGTCATGGTCACCCTTGATTTCACGGCCGGTCTGGCACGTCCGCGGCTGGTTCTTCATGAACCGATCGCTGCCGCATGCTGCCCTTGGCGGACAAGCCGCCTCATGGCGTCCGTGCCGCGAGGACATCTGTACTTTCGGGATTGGGGCGCGACTGGCTGCCATTGCCGCCGGGTCGTTGCCGCGACGTCCGAATCGCCTTAGTTGACCGGCGCCGCCGGCCAATCGTGTGATTCGACGCGGGCCGTTGTCAGGTAGTCGAGGATGTGTGCGACGACGTCAGCATGTTGAGCGGCGACGTTGTGCGATTCCGTCGGATCGTCAGAGAGGTCGTAAAGTTCAAGCTCGCCTTCGAGACCCGTGCGAATGGCCTTCCAGTGGCGCCACCGGACGGCCTGTTGAAATCCCTGCGACGTCTGCTCCCAGTAGAGGAAGCGATTCACCAGTTCGTCCTGATGTTCTCCCAGCAGTGTTGGCAGGATACTGATGCCGTCGGTGTTATCCGGGGGAGTCGCTCCGGCGAGTGCGGCGGCCGTCGGCAGGAAATCCGCGAAGTACCAGGGGACATCCGACACGGCGCCCGCGGCCACCTTGTGGGGCCAACGGACGATCATCGGGACACGTATTCCCCCTTCGAACAGCTGGCCCTTCCTTCCGCGTAGTTCTCCATTGGAATGGAAGACTTCATTGAAGGGAGCTGGTCCGCCGTTGTCGCTGCAGAAGAACACGACGGTGTTGTCGCGCAATCCCTCCTCGTCGATCAGCTTAAGGATCAAGCCGATGTGGTCGTCCATGCGGCTGGTCATGGCCGCGTACTCCCGTGCCTCTCGCGGCCAGTCACGAGTTTCGTACTCTCCCCGATCGGGAACCTCGTGTTTGGCGTGAGGAATCGTATAGGGGACATACAGAAAGAACGGGCGATCCTTGTTCGCCCGGATGAAGTTCAGTGCGAACCCTGTGAACAGGTCGTGCGTGTACTGTTGCCGTTGCCCGTTCGAGTTTCCGACCAGATCGAATTTCTCTTCATTCAGCCAGACCGACGATTGATAGTAGGAGTGAGCCTGATCCTGGTTGAGATAGCCGAACCATTGATCGAATCCCTGTCGGTTGGGCACTCCGGAGGTATGGCCTTCACCCAATCCCCATTTGCCGGTGATGCCATTGACATATCCGGCCTCACGGAGGACTTCGGCGACGGTGACATCTTCATCCCGCAGAGGAACTCGTCCCTTCTCACCACTTTCACCGATCACGCCCCCATGGCGCGAATGGTTCCCACGGACCCGGGTATGTCCGGTATGCAATCCTGTCACAAGCACGCTTCGCGACGGGGCGCAGACCGACGCTCCGGCGTACGCCTGGGTGAAACGCGTGCCTTCGCGGGCCAGTTGATCGATGTTCGGAGTCTTGATTAACGGCTGGCCATAAGCGCCAACGTCATACACGCCCAGATCGTCCGCCATGATGTAGAGAATGTTCGGCCGTTGAGCGACGTCGGCAGATGCAGCCGACACGGTGAAGACGGCGATTGCAAAACTGGCAGCAACTCGCATCGCATTGATTCCTGGATGGTTCGTGAAAACTGGTCGCAGGGGATGGGTCAGACCGCCGTCCACCTGCGTTTCGAGAGGAGCCGTGAGAACAAACTGGAACATTGGGAGAAACCCGAAGCGTCAGTGAGGGTGAGGGCCATGTTGGGAATCGACGCCGTTCGATGCCTCGCGAATGCGTCGGGTTGCGGTCTCCCCGTAGCAACCGTGCATTCGAGACGGAAACTCGACGACCGCAGCACAGTCGTGAGTCCCTGAGTCATTCCTTGGACGCTTTGTCCCGCGTCAACTCGAAGAGGAACTCGTTCTTTCCCGAGGTCACTTCCACCGTTTGAAACGGCTGCCGGTACCGGGAGGGGACCTGCGTCGGTTCCGTCACGCCCTCGGGAAGTTCGCCCATCTCGTCCGAGGCGGGCGGCCGAAGAAACACTTCTTGCGTCCCGACAAGCGCCCCTTTGTTCTTCACGTTGTACTGCAACGAGAAGCGTCCTTCGGCGTCCAGCATCGCGTAGGCCGGCTTTCCATTCGCCGGCTGGAAGATGATGAA
>JAHBXU010000290.1 GCA_019636315.1 Planctomycetaceae bacterium
CTGGTGAGCCGTCTTCAACGTCCGGCGGCAATGCCGCCGCCCTGGGACTTCGCGGAGTGCTGATCTCCCATGGCGCTGTCGCCTCTGAGACTTGCTCAACCGTTCTGTCCTGCTGAGAATTCATTCGTATCGGGGACAGGTGTTCCCGCGCGGGACCGGTCGGCGTCTGATCATGCGGGAGACGGATCGCTGCGAATTGACGCGGGATCCGCGCACCCGCTCAGGTGAAAGCCCTTCGTTCCGCTCTGTTGGCCTCTTGTTTCGCCGAGGTACAGACCATGTCTCGAGATGACGTTGGGGTGCGGCTCATTTCGTGTGTCTTCGCATTGATTCTGATCAGCCCGGAGCTGGCCGTGTCGCAAACCCCGCTCGTCAGGAAGACGACGATTTTCCGTGAGGTGGACGGGCACCAGATCTTTGCCGACGTGTATCGCCCGGAGGGAGACGCCATCCTGCCGGTCATCGTGTGGATTCACGGCGGCGGGCTCATCATGGGGCACCGCGAGGGCATTCAGCCGCAGATCCGTGCGCTGGCTGAGGAGAAGGGCTATGCGCTCGTATCGATCGACTATCGACTGGCGCCGGAGACCAAGCTCCCGGAGCTGATCAGCGACATTGAGGCGGCATTCGTTTGGTTGGCCGGCGCCGGAGCAAAGGAGTTCCATCTCGATCCGAACCGCATCGTCGTAGCCGGGGGCTCGGCCGGCGGATATCTCACGCTGGTCACCGGCTATCGCGTCACGCCGAAGCCCAAGGCCCTCGTCTCGCTGTATGGCTATGGCGATCTGATCGGCGACTGGTACTCAACTCCCAGCCCGCATCCGCGGCACAACTTTCAGCAGGTGTCACGCGAGGATGCGGAGAAACAGACTGACGGGACGATCGTTTCCGACGCCCGGCACAGGAAGGGGAACGGCGGGATGATCTATTTGTATTACCGCCAGCACGGCATCTGGCCGGAACAGGTGAGTGGCTTTTCTCGCGAGGAGATCGCCGAGAAGATCGCCCCTTACGAACCGGTCCGCAATGTCACACTCGAGTTTCCGCCGACCCTGCTGATCCACGGCACGAGCGACACCGACGTCCCTTATGAAGAATCGACGATGATGGTCGACGAATTCCGCAAGCACGGCGTGCCGCATATTCTCAAGCCGATCGACAACGGCGAGCACGGGTTTGGCGGCGGTGATCCGGAGCAGATTGAGCAGGCGTTTCAGACAATGCGAGAGTTCATCATCAAGCACCTGGAAGGGGCGTGATGGGGCCGCGCGTCGGCGATTCCTGCGGAGTCGCTGTGAGTCGCCGCCAGCGCGATCGTGCGTGTGTGAAAAGTTCCTCGAATCGCGAGAACGCCGCCGCACCCAGCGGCGTGAGCGAGGCGAACTCATCGGTCAGCGACAGGGCCTCTTCGATCTCGCATTTCAAATCTTCACCGCACGCCTGCGGGTCTTCGTCAATCGCCCACGGGAGTCCGGCGAAGTCGGCTTCGAGAAAGTCCATCAGCGATTCCCATTCGTAAAGGTGCGTATAGGGAACCTGAAACAGGGTGCGAATCGGCAGCCGGCGCGCATACCGCGGGATGACATCGGTCATTTCGGCCCCATTGCGGACGAACACCCAGCCGTGATCGAATGCAATATCGTTGATCATGTAGAACTTGGTGTGAGCCAGTTCGTGCGCCAGCCAGGTGAAGCACAACGGGCTGATTCGCGGTTCGTCCCGGTCGTCGTAGGGGACGTTCACGCTCATCACACCCGGCGATGAGGGATCGGAGAAGGATTGCACGGTTCCGGCCGTCGGCAGACGCAATTCGAAGCCGCGGATCGTCGAGATATACGCGCAGAGTTCCCGATGGATGCTCGGCGAGTTGTTGTGCAGAGCATCATGCAAGGCTCGGATCACAAACTCGATGCCGCCGGCATGAGCCGCATCGGCGATATGCACGCGTTCGTAGCGCACCCCCTGCTGACATAACGGAACGGCCCGTCCCAGGTGCGGCGCAATGCGGCCGCTGCCATAACTCCAATCGGAGACGTCCAGGCAGCCCGGATTGTCCGCAATCAGGCTGCGGCACGCGTCGCGGGGCATCGAAAGAAAAGGACCGTCGTCGCCGCTCCATTGCCAGCGGATCCAGTTTCGATCGGCACGCACGTCGACAGGTTCTTCGGCGAGAACGCTGTCGTCTGAGGGAACTGTGGATCGCAACGTCACCGTCCAATCGCAAAGAGCGAAGGGCACACGCCCGAACAGATCCGACGAGATTGGCAGGGTCTGGTCCCAATCGGAACGATCCAGAATGCGGAGTGCGAGTTCAATCGCTCCCAGACAGCGGCAGTCGTGGCGGACGTCGACGACGGAGTCGATCATGCTGGGCGAGGCGACCGCGGCGTGCCACGCCTGCGTCTGCGGACAGCTCAGCGACAACCGGTGCAGCGCTTCGACAAATCCCGGGTGGCACAACAACTGTTTTCGCAAGCGGCAATCGATGCGACCGTGAATCCGCTTTCGCAGCAGGGGGACCGCCGCACAGAGCTGTGAGTTGTTCTGGCACTCGCGCTGAAACAGATGCCGGTGAGCCTTTGCCGCAGGCGCAATCAGATCGCTCTTCTCAGGCGGCCCGCCAGGATGAGTGAACATTCGATCAACAATCGCACGCAGCGTCGGCACGGGGCGCGCTCCCCACAAACCGAACCCACGGCAGCATTTGACGCCAGCTTAACCGCGTTACGCCAATTTGCGAGAACTTTCTTCTCGCAAATCGGAGTCGCCACCTGAAACGGGAGCAGTTTCATCCCCATTCAGGCGCCCCAGCGCCCACGCCGCGGCGGTGCGGATCAGTGGTTCAGGGTCGTCGAGCGCCTTCGTCAGCGCGGGCACGCAGTTGGCATCGCCGTTGTTGCCGAGAACGATGCAGGCGTTCCGAAGCAGACCCGCGCGGCCGGGACGGGCCAGCGGGCTGTTGGCAAAACGTGCTTCAAATGCCGCCTCATCCAGCGACAGGAGTGCCGCGGCATCCGCCGGATGGAGGTCGGGCAAAGGTTCAAATGAGGTTGACGTGGAAAGCGGCGCCTTGCGGTTCCAGGGGCAGACGTCCTGACAAATGTCACAGCCGAATAACCAGTCCCCGCACGCGGCGCGAAGCGATTCGGGGATCGGCCGGTCGCGCAGTTCAATCGTGAGATAGGAGATGCATTTCGTTGCATCAAGGACGTACGGCTCGGGAAAGGCGTTGGTCGGACAGGCGTCCAGGCAGCGTGTGCAGGTGCCGCAATGCGATGTCGCGTGCGGCGCATCGGGTGTGAGGGTCACATCCGTCAGGAGCGCCGCCAAAAACAGCCAGCTCCCCTGGCGTTTGTTGATGAGCATTGTGTTTTTGCCGAACCATCCCAGGCCGGCCAGGCGGGCAAAGTCGCGTTCGAGAAGGGGCGCAGTGTCGACAACGCCGCGCGTGCGGCATCCAGGAGCCTGTTGGTGAAGCACATCGGCCAGTTGGTTCAGTCCTTCACGGATGACCGTATGATAATCCTGCGATCCCCATGCGTAACGAGAGACGCGGGCTTGCCCGGGAGCGAGTACGTCCGGCGGGTCGGCCGTGCGATAGTTCATCCCCAACATAATCACGCTGCGGACCGATTCCAGCACGTGCTGCGGATGGCCGTATGCGTTGCGTCTCCGCTCCAGATAGCGCATCTCGCCGGCAAACCCGCGTTCGAGCCAGGCAGTGAATGATTCAAATCCGTCGGGGTGGACTGCAGGTGCGATGCCCACGCGATCGAATCCCGCGGCATGCGACGCTTCGCGCACAATGTCGGCGAGCTCCTCCGGGGACAAGGCGGGATCAGGTGTCGTCATTGAGCGCCGTTCACAAGTGTCAGAGTCTTCTGACGGTGGCCAGGGGGCGAATGTTCATCGCGGCAACGGTAGCACAACGGATGTGCCGGTTGCCGCCGATCGATACGCGGCTATGAGTACTTCCGTGGCCGCGGCGGCGACACTCGCCGATACCACGCTTTCCCGTCCCTGTTCGACGCAGTCCAGAAAGTCACTCGCATCATTCACGGTGCCGACCGGCAGCGGGGTTAACCAGGGCTGTCGCGGCGCGATCACAAACGGGCTGCCGGGAGGCGTCGCCCACATGCCCATCGGATCATCCGGGTTGTGTTCCGGCGGCTTCCACGGTTCGACATCCGCCCAAATATCAACGCACGGCTCATCGGCATCGATGAGGGCCGAGCCTCGCGTGCCGATGACGAGCGCGCGATTCAATCCGCCCGACGGATGCGATCGCCAACCCGTGCGACCTGCAGAGATCGTGGCGATCGTTCCTCCGGCGAATTCCAGCAGCATTTGCCCGAAGTCTTCAAGATCGTCCTGTTGATGCTCTCGGAAAAAGTAATTGCCGGTCGTTGCCGTGACGGACTGAATTGAATGCTTCAGTAGTGTGAGAAGCTGGACGACGGCATACACCCCGACATTGGTCAACTCGCGCTTCGACTCGATCAACTCGACTTGATCCGGTGTGAATGCTTCGACCCGCGGCTGACCCAGCACGGCGCCGCCAGCCGGCCCCTTCGCAAAGGTCACATCGAGATGGACAGCCGTGATGTCCCCCAATTCTCCCGACTCGACCAGCGAACGCACACGATGCGCGGCATCGCCGTGGACGAGGCTGAACATGTGAGCGACCACCCCCGACTGCTGCACGGCGGCGACGATTGCGTCAGTATCAGCCAGTGAAACGGCGAGCGGCTTGTCCAGATACAGATGCTTCCCTGCCCTGGCCGCCAGAACCGCGATCGGCCCTCGACGATGCGGCTCCGCACACAGGCTCACAATCTGTACGTCGTCGCGGTGGAGCGCTGATTGCAGGTCCGGCAAGACGGGGATCCCCAACCGACGGGCGAACTGGTCATTCAGTTTCCGCCGCCGGTCCGGCACGCCGGCTTCGTCCGTCAGCCCAATCAACCGGCAACGCGCGTCAGCCGCCAATGCTTCTGCATAGGCCGGCTGGTGAGTATAGTCCCCGGCCACCAGCAGCACGCCATATGGCGGCGGCAGCGGACGATGAATGCGATCCCCTGCTCCACTGTTCGTTCCACTTGCGTGTCGCACTTGCAACGACCGCGACGTGTTGAGTTGCTGCAGGATTCTGGACGTCGCATCCGAGAGCGGATTGTCCCACAAGGAATCCCCACAGAAATGGTCGTCCTTCCAGGACAGGCAGCCTTTGTTGCCCCAGAGCGTGATCAACAATGTTGGACGGGAAACTTGATCGGCGCCGGTGGAGACCAGCGCGGATTGGCCATGTGCGAACCGGACCAGCGCGGCGGCAGGTTTTCGCGAGTCGCTCTGACTCGCCGTCAGTTTCCCGATTGAACTGCCGAACCATGCCGTGAGACGCGACAAGGTTTCCGCCTGGAGTCTCTGGCCGTTCTCGTCATTCAAAGTTCCGACGGCGGCGATGCGCGCGGCGACCGGTGTTCCGATCTGCCCGGTTTGGATCGCGCGCTCCATCGTCCGCATGGCGGTGTCAAAATCCGGCATGATCTTTCTCGTATGGGAAATGTTTCCCCAGAGGGGCCTCAGGGAACGGCGTTGTCCGATGAGGCGGTTTGTTTTCTACAGGTGAACGCGGATGACGTCGGTGTTCCCGCGCTGATGCCATGTGCTCTGAACGCCTTGATCGCGCCTCCGGCGATTATCGGTGAGTGGACGGACGATTACGAGGGGATGGAGCGGCTTGTGCTGTCTTCTGTTCGGGCACTCCCCGATCCCCGTGCTGGGGACTGACTGAGGCGAACAGGTGCGTATTTCCGCTGAACCCGACATGGTCCGGTCGCGGATAGTGATGTGGTCACAAATCGGACCGCGACGCAGTGCGACCACATGGTCGCGGCGGGGACGAACTCAATCCACATGAGGGAGCAAAGACATGAAACCAGCACACACC
>JAHBXU010000291.1 GCA_019636315.1 Planctomycetaceae bacterium
CGACCAACACCGTTATGTTCCGTTTGGTCCCATCGAGTCACTCGGCCTGATGGCAGCGTCAGCCTGCGTCGAACCCGTAGTCGCCACAAGTTGACGAACCAACCGCGAACCGATCGACGATCAATTCGATGAGTGAACAGACACGATACGACGATGCCCGCCCGGACCTGCCGACCGACCATGCCGCGACTGGTCAGGGAGAATCGCCGCGAAATCCGTCCGCAGAGCACGACGCGCTGGTCGAGATGACGGCCGAACGAGACGCGGCGCTGGATCGCGCGCTGCGGACTCAGGCGGAATGGGAAAATTATCGTCGCCGCATTCAACGCGAACGCGAGGACGAGCGGCGGTTTGCCGCACTGCCATTTGTGCGCGATCTGCTGCCAAGTCTGGACAATCTGCAGCGGGCGCTCGATGCAGGGCGTCATACGGACGACCTGTCCGCCATGCTTCAGGGAGTCGAGATGGTGGCGTCGCAAATCGGGGACGTCCTGACGCGCCACGGCGCGGAGCCGATCGTCGCGGTCGGCGAACCGTTTGACCCGAATCGTCATGAAGCCATCCAGCAAATGGCGTCAGCAGACCATCCGCCGATGACGGTTATTGACGAAGTCGAGCGCGGATATACGCTCCACGATCGCGTCGTGCGGCCGAGCAAGGTCATCGTCTCGGTGGCGCCGCCGTCGTAAGGGGACATCGGCCCGCAAACGACAATTCGGATTGACGGTACGACGTGAGTCGCTGTTTTCTCAGGATCCTTTCATGCCAACGTACGACTATCGCTGCAGCAAGTGCGACCATACCTGGGAGCTGTTCCAATCCATCAAAGCCGCACCGGTGAAGAAGTGCCCCGCGTGCGGAAAATCCTCCGCCAAGCGGGTCATCGGCCCGGGAGCCGGCATCATCTTCAAGGGAAGCGGCTTTTATCAAACCGACTACCGCAGCGAGTCGTACAAGAAGGGCGCAGAAGCAGCGAAAAAATCCGAGGAGAAGGCATCCGGCAAAGGGGACGGCGACGGGAAAAGCTCAACCAAAAGCGAGTCCTAGCCAGGTTCCTTGAAGAACGGCGAGTCGTTTGTTCGCTTTCAAAGCCACGCATGCTCTTTCGCGACCCGTCGACTCCAGGTTGCGGCTCGGAGGGAAGATCGTCGTCAGGACGGACCGAAGTGGGTTAGACACCGTTTCTGATCACTTTCACCGCATGCACGACTGACGGGTCGGCAGCAATCTGTCCGCGAATGGCACTGGTCCCTATGATAGGCGAGAACGGCTTCGTCGTTCCCGTTCCGAGAGAGGCGCCGTCATGGCATTTGCGAGTGAACCGGACCAGCCCCGGCATTCCGTCACCCGACGCGACTTTCTCGCGGTTGGCGGACTGAGCATGGTTGGCTTGTCGGTCGCCGAGCAGGCGGCCGTGCGGCGGGCTCGGGAACGCAGCGGTGATCGCAGCTGCATTCTGATTCTGATGTCGGGCGGGCCGAGCCAACTGGAAACATTCGATCCGAAGCCCGACGCACCTCGCGAGATTCGTGGTCCGCTCAAGGCGATCGCGACGTCTGTACCCGGCGTCCTGTTCAGCGAATGTCTGCCGCGCCTGGCGGAGCGAGCCAACCGCCTGACTGTGTTACGGACGCTGCATCACGATGCGGCTCCCACGCACGAAGCCGGGCTGCAACTGCTGCAGGCGGGGCGACTGGTCGTGCAGGGGGTCCGCCCGGCGAGCATTGGCTCGATGGTCGCGCGGCTGCTGGGGCCGCGAGGAAGCACTCCGCCGCACGCTTTGCTCCCGGAGCGTCTCCAGGATACCGGCGTCGCAGCGTATCGCGGCGATGGCAGCGGGTTCCTCGGAGACGCCTACGAACCGCTCCTGCCGGAACTCAGACAAGACCTCCATCATGAGACTGTCGTCCTGCCGACGTTTTCCGGACTCAAGCCGTTCGATGAACAGCCGATCGCGGTCCGCGAAGCGTACGGCGATTCTCGTTGCGGGCGTCTGTTTCTGCAGGCGCGGCAACTGGTCGAGCGGGGAGTTCGCGTCGTCACCGTCAACCAGTTCACGCGGCTCGACGGCCACGTGACGTGGGATGCCCACGCAGACCGCGTCCATGCGCCGGGAACGCTCTATGACTACCGCGACACGATTGGGCCGCATTTCGACCGCGCCTGTGCGGCGCTCCTGGATGATCTTCAGCAGCGGGGGCTGCTTGAGAAGACGCTCCTCGTCTGCGCGGGTGAGATCGGCCGCGCTCCGCGACCGAACGATCAAGGCGGCCGCGACCACTGGACAAGGTCCTGGTCGGCCATGATGGCAGGATGTGGACTGCCGCAGGGAGCAGTGATCGGCGCCACCGATGCCATCGCTGCAGAGCCGGTCCAGGATCCCATTGCTCTGCCGCAACTCGCCGCGACGGTTTACAACCGGCTTCGCATTGAGCAATCGGCTGATCTGCCGGCCGAATGGCCTGTCACGGCGTTGTGTGATGCTGGGCCCATCTCGGCCCTCGCCAGTTGAAGCGCTCCTGTCAGCCATTCCCTTCATCACTGTTGAACTGAAGGCGATGGACTCACAATCTCAGATGACGGCTGCGTCGTTCTGAGATCCACGGAGGAAACGGAGTCCACGCTTGCGCGGAAAGCAATTGCTCTCGCGTTCGCCCTGTCGGCGTTGAGGCCCATGCTCATCCCCCCTGAGCCGTGAGTCCCTGGCGCCCACGAAGCCATGTTGTGATGAGACTGCCCCCCGTGCCGACGAATGACGCCTCTTGCCACAATTCCAGGGTCCGGGTACAACCAATAACCGACTTGGAGTGTCGAACCCTCGCTCATTCTCCCGGCGACGCATGCAAGGTCCGTTTCGCAATCTGATCACCTGGATCGTGCTTTGCGTGGGAACGTTCTCCCAGTTCGGGAGCTTAATGTGCGTGGTGTCGGTCTGCTCGGTTGATACAGAATCCCCGTTGCAGCAGATCGGCTATTGGTCCCACGTCGTCGCTGTCCGACATCGGCCGTTCGGGACGCGGCGCCAGACCGACGTCGTACCTTTTTCGCGCCGCGCGTCGGTGGCGCGATCGGAATCGACGATCCGTCAGGACGACCGCACCGCTCCTCTCGGCCATCGGCTTGCGAACGGGCTTGACGCGCCACTCTTGACGTAGGCTCATGACCGAGGCGCTCCGGTCGGCCGCATACGGCCTCCCCATAACGCCTCGGACGAAGCTCAACACCAGGCGTTCGTCGTTGTCGCTCGACTGAGTCTTTCTGGACGCAACGAGTGGCTCCCGTAACCAGATGTGGGCTTCTCTTCATGCTGCTGCCCGTCATGCTCCAATCTCGGCTGCGTGGGTGGGCGCACCAGCGATCATGAAACGTCTGTGGGACAGTCCTTGCTCAGGCAATACCTTTGCCGAGGATCGACCACAAGACCGTACGATCACTGAAAGGTTGATGTGGGGTACTCGAATGTGCGGATCCCATGCGACGTGTGGTCTGCCGTTGGAGCGATTGTCTCGGGGTGCACGAAGCGATGACCTGCATCGTCGAAGGATGTGCCGAACCAAACCACAAACAGCGACGCGCGACCGATTTGAAACCCGCTTGGTCCCAAGCCTCCGGCGAAGGACGTGGTGAGAGCATTGTCATGCGTCTGCGCGGAGCGTTGCTTCGCGTATTGTGCGAAAGGTTCTGGAGACCGGCGCGTCTGAGATGCGGCAAGTGATTGATTCGCGGTGCCTGCATGGTTTTCCCAGCACCAGACTTGGATGCCCGTTATTATGGAACGTGTTGATCTCTTTTCTCCCAGAACGCTTGTTAAGGATTCACTGGCGGGCGTGATCGTGTTCCTGGTGGCGCTGCCGCTCTGCCTGGGAATCGCGTTAGCTTCTGGCGCACCGCTGTTCTCTGGTATCGTCGCCGGCATCGTCGGCGGCGTGCTGGTCGGCATCGTCAGCGGTTCGCACACCAGCGTCACCGGCCCGGCGGCCGGATTGACGGCGATCGTGGCGGCTCAAATCGCCAAACTGGGTTCCTTCGAGGCGTTTCTACTGGCCGTCGTGATTGGCGGCGTGCTCCAGATTGGACTGGGCCTCGCGAAGGCCGGCGCCCTCTCTGCGTTCTTTCCATCAAGCGTCATCAAAGGACTGCTCGCAGCCATCGGTGTGATTCTGATCTTGAAGCAGATCCCTCACCTGCTGGGGCACGATGCCGATCCGGAAGGAGACATGGCGTTTCATCAGCCGGACCACGAAACGACCTTTTCTGAATTCGGCGAACTGATGGGGGACATCCATCTTGGTGCGAGCGTCGTGGGCCTTTCCTCACTCGTCCTGCTCATCTGCTGGGACAAATTCAAGCCGCTCAAGAAGTCGCTGGTGCCGGCGCCGTTGATCGTCGTCCTTCTGGGCGTGGCGATGAGCCAGCTCTTTCGATCGTGGGGGGGACCGTGGACGATCACCGGCAGACGACTGGTTCAGGTTCCCGTCGCCGAAAGCATGGTCGGATTCTTTGAGTTCCTGCAGTTGCCTGACTTTTCCCAGATCACAAATCCCGCCGTGTCTCTGGCCGGCGTCACGATCGCCATCGTCGCCTCACTGGAGACACTCCTCAATCTTGATGCTGTGGACAAGCTGGATGCGAAGCAGCGGTTGTCTCCTCCCAGCCGCGAACTGCTCGCCCAGGGCGTGGGCAACGTCGCGGCGGGTCTGTTGGGCGGAATCCCCGTGACGTCGGTCATCATCCGCGGCTCGGTGAACATCAATGCGGGTGCGCAGACCAAGCTGTCGACCATCATTCACGGCAGTCTGTTGTGGGTCTGCGTGATGTTTGCGCCCACCTATTTGAACACAATCCCGTTATCGTGTCTGGCGGCCATCCTGTTGATGACGGGATTCAAACTGGCGAGCCCCAAACTGTTCCGCCACATGTGGAATGAAGGACGTTACCAGTTTCTCCCATTCATCATTACGCTGACGGCGATCGTGCGGACGGATCTGCTGATCGGTATCCTGATTGGCCTGGGCGTCAGCATTATTTTCATTCTTGCCAGCAATCTCCGCCGGCCGATTCGCCGCATCGTCGAACGTCACATCGGCGGCGAAGTCCTGCATATCGAACTGGCCAATCAGGTCAGTTTCCTCAATCGTGCAGCACTTGAGAAAGTGCTCCGCGAGGCGCCGCGTGGAACGCATGTCCTGCTGGACGCTCGCCGCACCGACTATATTGACCCCGACATCCTCAGCCTGATCCATGAGTTCAAGGATGTCACCGCGCCGGTCTATGACATCCAGGTGAGTCTACGCGGGTTTCGAGGCAAGTATCGGCTGGAAGACACGATCCAGTTCGCCGACTACGCCACGCGCGAACTGCAGGAGCAATTTACCCCGGAACAGGTTCTGCAGATCCTGATGGAGGGAAATCAACGGTTCGTCTCGGGCCGCCCGCTCGATCGCGATCTGGGGCGTCAACGAAACGGCGAGCGATATCACTCGCACCCGATGGCGGTGATTTTCAGCGGCATCGACGCGCGTTCTCCGGCTGAACTGATCTTTGATCTGGGACTGGGCGATGTCTTCACCATTCGCATCGGCGGAAATGTGGTCGGCCCCAAGGTGCTGGGGAGTATGGAATACGCCTGCCGCATCGGAGGGGCGAAGCTGATCCTGGTCATGGGGCATACGGCCAGCAGTCTGATCACGCACGCCATCCAGCATGCCGCCGCCCCGCAAAACGCCGACGACCTGACCGGATGTCCGAATCTCGAACCGATTCTGCTGAGAATTCAGGAGTTGCTCGAACCGTCAGACGCTCGCCGAGTGCTTGAGATGCCGCCCGAGGAGCAGGCGGCCTTTGTCGATCGCATCGCCCGGCGGCATGTGATCCGGTCGATTCAGGAGATTATGCAGAACAGCGAGGCCATCCGTGAACTGGTGGAACAGGGACGC
>JAHBXU010000292.1 GCA_019636315.1 Planctomycetaceae bacterium
GAGCCACTAGGATCGGGGAACGTCCCTTGTCAGAATGACAATGCGGCGCGAGGAGGGGGGCGCCGTGAAAGAGAGGCGCCGTGTCCGAAATTCATGCCCATCAGCCCGTCCGGTGGACGGCGTCCTGCGTGTTCTTCGGCGCAGCGTGGTTCTGTGTGAACAACGCGAGTCTCCTCGCTCAGGCGGCGGCCGGCATCTGGTGGGCCGCGCCGCCGCCTGCGGTTTGGACGCCGCAACCCGTCGTCGTCCAGTTTGTCCCGGTCCAACAGGCGTTACGGATCGTTGCCGACGATCCCGGATTGACCGAAGATCCGTCAGCCTGGGGAGCCGCCCGCGACGCCTCGCCTGCCGGACAGCTTCAACTGACGGTCATGGAGTCGTTTCTCTCGCGACTGTTCGCCCGCGAAATCACCGACTCCGGGCCTATTCGAGACTGCCTCGCAGGGGCGAACGTCTACGGAGATCAGTTCACCGTCACGCGGCTCAGTGTTGATTGCCAACCCTGCGCGTCGAACGCGCGCATTCTCATGCGGTTGAACGGCACCGTCATTGATCACACGGTGGGCGTGACGCGGCCGGCGACCGTGAGGACGGAAGGCAATCACTCCTTCGAAATGACCAAACAGGTCGATTTTGACGGGCGGCAATTCACCACTCGGACGCCGGCCGCATGGGTCACGCCGCAAATCGCCTATCGGGGCGCATCAACGGTTGTCAGCGGGGTCCCCGTGCTGGGATCGATCGGTTCGGCCATCGCATTGAATGAAGCTGAGCGACGGCGGCCTGCCGCGGTGCAGTTCGCGCTTCAACGGGTCACCCGCACGGCAGCGCCACGATTCAATCGTGAGGTCGACGAGAAGCTGGCGCTCGCCAATCAGCGACTCGGACACTATGTGCCGATCGCCATGGACGCAATGGGCCTCACGTCCGACGACCAGTCGGTCTCCACCTCGGATGACCGCTTAATGTACACACTCCGAACTCCGGCCGCCGGGCCCGAACGACTCTCAGGACAACCCACGTCGTTTGACGGCGGGGGGCCTGTCTTCCTGGATATTATTGAAGACGATGGAATCAATGCGACCAGGGCTCCCGTTCTTCCACCCGCCGGCCGCGCATCGCCGGCGCCGCAAATAAAGGTCGCACCGCCCGTCAGGGGCAGGGCGGCCACGGTATTGGTGCACGAATCCCTGGTGAACCATGTTCTGGCCAGACTCCCGCTCAACGGACGCGAAGTGCCTGACCGGATGATCGACCGGCTCCTGCAGGCATTGCAGGATGGGCTCGCCGGCCGCGGGTTGACAGGGGTCGCGCAGGATCTCAACGAATCGTCTGCTGAGTTTGCCACTCTCGTGCTTGACCCGGAACGAGCGGCTTCAATTCGGTTTGATGCGGGTTCCGCGGTTGTTACGCTCCGGGCCGGGTTCCGGCCCGTTGTCGGTGGTGAACTGCCGACGCAAAACGTGGAACTTCGCTACCGACTGGCGCTGGACGAACAGTCCTTGCGATTGGAACCGGAAGGCATTGAGATCTCCTCGCTCAGACCGGAAGACGACGGACCGCTCGTCGGACTCGCGCGGCCCGTCATTCGCCAGCAGATTCAGCAACGGCTGCAGCCGATCGAGGTGCCGCGCCGCATTCCGCTGCAACTCGGCGAGCTGATGCCGACGACGTTGTTTGTTCGCGACGTCGTCTTCACCGACGGGTGGCTGGCGATCGCCATCGATTGACCGCTGAGTTGATCACGACACGATCAGGCGCGAGCGCGTCGCCACAATGACACGGCGGTCCAGATCGCGAGACAGACCGCACCTGCGATCCAGAACGGCCGCCATCCATGATCAAACACCGCCACCGTGGCGCAGACGGCCACTCCCAGAATGCCGAATCGGTCCTCCCTGGACACACGTATTCCCTCGGTTGCCTCATGTTGAAAGAAGACACATGGCGGACACCCGCTGCCGCCGCGTATAATGGCATACGCCCTTCCCGAAAGGAAACCGACCGTGGACAACCTGCCTGACATCGCCCTGCTGGAGTCCACCCATTCCTTCCCGGGAGTCTACGTGTTCAAAGTGATTGGTTCGGCGGACGACAACTTTGTCGGCCGCGTTGTCGCGGCTGTTCGCAATGAACTGGCGGAGTCGATCGAGCCCTCGTTCTCGATCCGCAAAACGGCCGGGCGACGTCACGTCTGCGTGACAATCGAGCCGCCAGTCTCTGATGCACTGCAAGTTCTCGCAATCTACCGCTGCCTTCGCGGTATTGAGGGTCTGGTGATGCTGCTCTGATCCGCAGTGTCTCCTCGGGATCACTCTCGGACTTTGGACGATCGGTTGGTGGCGAGTCGCATCTGATTCTCGTGACTCGACGATCAGCGTTGCGCACCACCACCGTCAGCGACGCGATCTCCAGCCTCGATCGATGAGGGTTGCTCCCCCGCAACTGGTCTGCTGGTGGCACGGCTGCCGGGACATCGAGAACTGCTGATTCTGAATTCCGGACAGTTCGCGGATTGCCTGTTGCGAAGACCCCGGCGGCGATGTGCATGTTCTGGACGTTGCGACGGGCGATCTGCAGGTGCGGCTCCCGGATGCGGGGGGCGTCGTCGGCTATCTCCCTGACGGAAACACGCTGGTGACGATCTCGGGGATTTTCGCGGATGCCCAGGTGAAGTTCTGGGATTTGCCGAGCGGCGAACTGCGACGAACCATTGTTGATGACGTGGATGCCAGAGTGAGCGCGGTCGCGCTCTCATCCGATGGGACCCGGCTGGCCATGTCGTCGCCCAACGCGCCGGCGACCGTCTGGGATATCGCAACCGCTACGCGTATTCGAGCCTTTCCTGAGAAACAGAAAGGTTGTCTGGCCCTGTCGCCGGACAGCAAGGTTCTCGCGTTCGCTGGGACGCGAACAGTGACGCTCTGGGACATTGAGAGTGGTCGGAAACTGGCTCAGGACCCCCATCCGGAAGCCGTTCAGGCGGTGGTGTTCTCGCCCGACGGCAAGACGCTGCTCTCAACATCGACCGGGATCATTCGGTTGTGGGACATGACGCCCGCCGAGGAAACAGCCATTGTTGCCAATGCGCCGGCCCCAAAGTCTCTTCGGTTCGACCCGAGCGGGCGGCTGTTGTTCGTTGGTTCGACCGGTCCGACGAAGATCATCGACGTGGCGGCCGGCAGGGAAACGGCCGTCGTTCCGGCCGGCCGGGTGTTGGCGATCTCCGCCGATTGCAACGTGTTCGCCGCACCATTGGGGAGGGAGGCGCTCGCGGTCTACTCGCGTGATGGAAATGAGATCGAGCGGTTCCCGCTCTCCATCGGAAACGACTACCACGCCCTGAGAGTCCAGGTTTCGTCAGACGGAAAACGCCTCGCGGCCCACCGCCAGTGGCACGGTCCGCCGGTCGTGTTTCTGCACGACCTCACCTCCGGACAATCCAGAACCTTCGGCCCCAGGAGGCCGTCATGCTCAGTGCTGTGCGCCGACCTGTCTCCGGATGGAAGTCTGCTGGCGGCTGGGTTCCAGTTCCAGGATGCGAGCGTCTGGGATGTGGCGACGGGAGAAGAGAAGCTGGAAGTGCGTCAGGGATCGGGAATGTTAAACGTTCTGTCCATCGCATTCACCCCGGATGGAAGGTCGATCGCAACCGGCGCGGACGACGGCGCCGTCTCGATGTGGGACATCGCCAGCGGCGAGAAGCTGTCCGCATTTCGAGGCCATGCCGTGAGCGTCTTCGCCCTGGCCTTCTCGCCTGACGGTGCAACGCTTGCCACCGGAGGACAGGACGAGACGGTGCGGCTATGGGATGTCACGACCGGTCAGGAGCGATGCGCACTCCCGTGTCCAGGGCATCACATCGCCCATTTGCGGTTTTCACCCGATGGAACGGTGCTGGCTTCAGCCAATCAAGAAGGGACCATCAGACTGTGGCGGGCGGCGACCGACGCAGAGGCCGGCGCGCGGTTGGCCCTGAGCGCGCCGCCGGCGCAAAACGTGGCACTCTTCACGGGCACAACGACTGAAGGCAACACCTCGCGACGATCAGCCCAGCGAAGGCCGGACCATTTGGCCTTGGAGCTTCTGGTAGTCATTCCACGCGATCCTCCGGACAGCTCGCCAAGCGTCAGCCGGACCCGTGCGTGTCGTTCTGCAAGTGCCGAAACTCGCACCAACAGGAGCAGTGTCTGGCGGACTCGGTCATCGACGGTTCCGAGGGCTGGGCGGCGGCGACGCCAGCAACGAGGCGGACCTCGCCCGCTTCTGGAGCATGCACACCGGCGGGACACACTTTCTGCGGGCCGACGGCTCGGTCGACTTCATCTGCGAGACCATGGACGTCTCGACGTTCCTCGGACAATGCACGGTGGCGGGGGGCGAGGCGGCGTTCTGAATGTGGCAACATGGTGGAGTGCACGGACCGGGACGGGGAGTTCGGGACGCCCGGCCGACCTGTTCTTGCCGGACAATGCAATCCCCGTCGCAGGGATCACATTCCTCGAACCGCTCGATTTCGAGTCGAACCTGTCACCGGACCACGTCGGCGCCATCTCCTGAGTCATCATCGCGCAGCGGTCACGCTGTCAGCACTAAGAACATGCCCCCACAAGAGAAAGGAAACTCCGACGGGGGCGATCGGCGATGAGATCGGACCAATCATGGCAACCACTCGCGCGCACATTGCGTGTCCGTTAACACAAGGACACCGCGACAGATGCAGGTCTATACCGCCAGTCCTCTGCTGTGCCTTCGCCTATCGCACGTTTCCGATCTTCAGGGCAAGCCGAGGCTGTTGTTCTTCTCGCCAGTTTAAGGGATTGGTAAGTCCCCGTAGCCGTCCACCCGCGCCCAGTGGACCGAGCTCAAGCGGCAAGAGGCGTTACTCGCCGAGTAACCGGACCGGTTGCTCAATCTCCGCTTCGCCGACCAGGTTGACAAACGTGCGTTCCTATTAAACGCAAACCGAGCTGCGCCAATCGACAATTCACAGCGGCCGGACCGGTTAGCGTCCAATCCCGATACGCGCCGATCTGGCTCAGATGTCAGGCGTTCTCTTTGGCGTGGGCGGAGGCCAGGAGCTGAAATTCCCAGGCCAGGGCGACCGCGCTGGCGCCCCCATGCTCCAGCATGACGTTGGTCACGCCGACGGCTGTCTCCTCACGCGCCCAGTCGCGTTGCCACTCGCCCAGCACGGCCAGCCAGGTGATCGGCACAACGCCGGCGGCGACCATTCGCTGCAACGCCATCTCGTGGGCTTCCAACGTGACACCACCCGAGGCGTCCGTCACGACGAACACGTCGTACCCCTCGGCCAGCGCCTGAATTGCCGGCATGGCGAGGCAGATTTCGGTCCACAGCGCCGCCAGGACGAGCTGCTTTCGACCGCTTTTCTTCACGATGCTGGTGACGTTCGGGTCTTCCCAGGTGTTGATGAAAGTGCGATCGATCGGCTTCTGCTCGGGGAAGACGTCTTGAAGCCCCTGGATCAGATGACCGCCGCGTTCCTCGATCACTGTCGTCAGGATCGTCGGCACGCCAAACACCTTGGCCGTCTTTGCGAGGCCGATGACGTTGTTGACGATCATCGTCGGTTCGTGGCTGTGCAGATTGGCGAACTGGTACGGCTGATGGTCGATCAGCACCAGGATGCTGTCTGCGGGGCGAAGCAGCGCGTCGAGGCCGGTCTTGTTCATGGGATCTCCTTGAGGTTGATGGATTGCGGTGATCAGCGTGAGGGATCGAGAAACACATGGAGGGTGCGGATGAGACTCCCCTCAAAATGAGCGACATCCGTGCCCGTGACGACAACCGGGCCGCCGGGCGGTCCGGCGTGCCAGTTCAGCCGCCCGACCCCGTTGTGGCCCACGGCCGGTCCAGCCGCGCGGAAAACGAAGTCTGGCGGCAGGCTG
>JAHBXU010000293.1 GCA_019636315.1 Planctomycetaceae bacterium
TCCACCCCCACTTGATTGATTGGCCCATTGACTGCCCCCTACGAAACGCTGGAGTTGAAGGACTTCACACTGCAGCGGGGTATCACGCTGCCCAAACTCGTGCTCGCGTACCGCACCTATGGACGCCTCAATGAGGCGCGTTCGAACGCCATCCTGTATCCCACGTCCTACGGTGCCACGCATGCGGACATCGAATGGTTGATCGGTCCCGGCCGAATTCTCGACCCGGAGCGGTACTTCATCATCATCCCCAACATGTTGGGCAACGGAGTCTCGACGTCGCCGAGCAATTTGCCTCCCGGGTGGGACGGACCGATGGTCGATCTGTTCACTCACGTCGACAACGTCGAGGCGCAGCGTCGTTTGCTGGACGACGTCCTGGGGATCGAAACGTTGGCGTTAGCCTACGGGTGGTCGATGGGCGCCCAGCAGGCGCTGCACTGGGGGGCGCTCCATCCCGAACGCGTCCTGCGAATTGCCGCAGTCTGCGGATCGGCCAGAACCTCGCCGCACAATCTGGTCTTTCTGGAAGGCATTCGCGCTCCCTTGATCGCCGACGCGGCCTGGGACGGGACACGGTTCACAGGCCGTCCTGACCGCGGACTGCGCGGCATGGCCCGCGTGTATGCCGGTTGGGCCCTTTCGCAGGAGTTCTACCGCGAGGCCCTGTACAAGCAGATCGGGTTCACCGACATCGAAGATTTTCTCGTCCGCGATTGGGAAACTTCGTTTCTGCGACGGGATGCCTCCAATCTGCTCTCCATGATTGAAACCTGGAAACGCTCCGACATCAGCGACAATGACCAGTTTCGAGGAGACTTGGGGCAGGCACTGGGCGCCCTCCGCGCCCGGACGCTCATCATGCCGTCCCAGACCGACCTGTACTTCACCCCCGAAGACAGTCTCCACGAGTCGCGTCAGATTCCCAACGCGACCTACAAGACAATCCCTTCCGCATGGGGCCATCGCGCCGGCAACCCCGTGAAAAATCCCGAGGATGAACGCTTCATTGCCGCGGCAGTGAATGATCTCCTCAACGAGTGACCCCGATGGCGAGTCCCCTGCAGGCACTGGCGCGCGAACGCGGCATCACCTACTTTCTCATCTCCTTTACGGACCTGTTCGGCGTCGCCCGCGCGAAGCTGGTCCCGGCGGCGGCCATTGACGAGATGGTGCCGACCGGTGCGGGATTCGCCGGATTCGCCGCCTGGCTCGACATGACGCCGGCCGATCCGGATCTGTTCGCAAAGCCGGACGTCAACAGTCTGATTCAGCTTCCCTGGAAGCCGGAAGTCGCCTGGATGGCGGCGGACCTGTGGATGAATGACGAGCCGGTTGCACAGGCTCCCCGCAATGTGCTCAAGGCTGCGCTGGCTCGCGCAGGAGACCTTGGCTACCAACTGGTCACAGGAGTTGAATGCGAGTTTTTCCTGCTCCAACCCGATGGGGCGGCCGTGTCGGACGCCAACGACTGCCAGGCCAAACCCTGTTATGACCAGCACGCACTGATGCGACGCTTCGATCTCATCACGGCCATCTGCGACGGTATGCAGCAACTGGGATGGGAGCCGTATCAGAATGATCACGAGGATGCCAACGGCCAGTTCGAGATGAATTGGAAATGCGCCGATGCTCTGACGACCGCCGATCGGCATGTGTTCTTCAAGTACATGGCCCGTTCGATGGCCGAACTGCACGGACTAAGGGCCACCTTCATGCCCAAGCCGTTCAGTCACCTGACTGGCAATGGATGTCATCTCCATCTCTCGCTGTGGGACCGCGACCGGCAGCGAAATCTGTTTCACGATCTCAAGGGCGAACTGGGTTTGTCCTCGCTCGCCTATACATTCCTCGCGGGAGTCATGCAGTCCGCACCCGCCATCTGTGCATTTACCAATCCGACCATCAACTCGTATCGACGTCTGCATGCGCCGATGACGACGTCCGGGGCGACCTGGTCGCCGCGCACAATCAGCTATGCCGGCAACAATCGCACGCACATGATTCGCATCCCGGATGCGGGGCGGTTCGAGTTGCGACTTCCGGACGGAGCCGCGCATCCCTATCTCATGCCGGCCGCCGTGCTTTCCGCAGGCTTGAACGGGGTGCGCAACAACCTCGACCCCGGTCCACGCCGCGACTCGAATCTCGCGGGTACGGTGCTCACGGCCGGCGACCTTCCCTCGCTGCCGGAGAGTCTGCCGGATTCGCTACGAGCCCTCGACTCCTCGGCCGTTCTCAAGGAGGCCCTCGGTGCCTCACTGACGGAGTCGTACATCAAACTCAAGCTTCACGAATGGAACCGCTTCACCCGCGAAGTCACCGCCTGGGAACGGGAGCACACGCTCGACTGCTGAACACCGGCGAACCCACGTCGTTTGTACTTCCCGCTTCAAAACCAGTCTCTTTGTGGTCATAAGACAAACGCGCCTGGAACCACAGTGAAATGAAGGACTCGACAGTGCCTCGCGGCGCCACGATCGCTGGCGACATCATCTGGTCGCTGGTCATCTCCATTCGCGCGGCACGAATACCGTCACGCCGTGATGGTTATGTCATGATCGCGCGAATCGGTTCGCCTCCGTGGGCGATGGCGATCGGCCGGTCGGTCAGGTCCGGCACCGTCATGTGCGGGTCGATGCCCAGACGCTCGTAGATCGTCGCGACGATATCCGCCGGCGAGACAGGCCCGTTCTTGGGATACGCCGCGTGTTCGTCGGACTCGCCGTAGACGACTCCCTCTCTGACCCCTCCCCCCGCAAGCAAGGAGAATCCACATTGCGGCCAATGGTCGCGCCCCGCCTTCGAGTTCACCTTCGGGCTGCGGCCCATCTCCCCCATCACGACGATCAGCGTCGAGTCGAACAACCCACGCTCTTCGAGATCCTCCACTAGTGCCGGCCACGCCCGATCGAGCACGGGCAGATTATTATCCCGCAACATGGCGAAATTGTTCTCGTGCATGTCGTATGTGAACGAACCGTGGGGGAGGAAGTTCTCCGCATGGACGCTGATAAACGGGACGCCCCGCTCCACCAAGCGACGCGCCACAAGCAGGCTCGATCCGAACAGGTTGCGACCGTACTTGTCTCGAAGTGCCTCCGACTCCTGCGAAAGATCGAATGCATCCCGTGTTTTGCTGGTGCACAGCATCGAAAACGCGCGCTGCTGATAGGCCTGCATCCGGTCGATCGCGCCGGATCGCTGCACTGCGGCAAACTGCTCTTCCACCTGGTCCAACAACGAACGCCGCCGGTCGAGACGGTCGGCCGTCATCTGCGGCAGCGCGTCGCACCCCGGCAATTGCGGTTCTCCATAAGGGGTGACCGTGTCGTAGTAGGGGATCTCCGGCTTTCTCTCGAACGTCGGCTGGCACACGGCGAACAGCGGATCGTACTGCCGGCCGAGGTACCCGCCGTACGGGCCCGGGCGGCGGATGCCCGGATACATGCTCGACTCCCCCCAACCGGGATAGCAGGGCAGACAAACCGATCCCGGCAGGTCACGCGGTCCGCGGCCCAGATACTGGCACACCGCCCCGATGTCCGGCGGATCGGTCGGCATCACCCGCAATTGGGCAAAGTCACCGCCGGTGTAACCGGTCATGATGGGCAGCGGGTTGTGGGCGTTGTACCCGTGCGTCACCGTGCGGATCAGACTCGCGCGGTGCATGAGCCGCGCGACGTTCGGCAGATGCTCGCAAATCGCCAGCCCCGGCACGGATGTACTGATCGCCTGGAACTCTCCGCGAACCTCGACTGGCGCGAGCGGCTTGGGATCGAACATGTCCATCTGACTCGGCCCGCCGAGCAGGTTGAACAGAATGACGGACTTCGCCGGCCCCGTCGGTGTTCCGTTCTCCGACGCTGAGTCACTCGCGCATATCAGCCGCGGCCACGTCATTCCCCCAAACAACGACAGCGTGCCGACCCGCATCACATCCCGCCGCGAGATTCCATCACACGCCCGCTTCGCATGACCGGGAATCCTCAGCATGGCAATCGCTCCGCAAGGATCGGCGAAATCGAGATCGCAGCAGGACGGCCAAAAGCCCCGCGCGGGACTGTGATTCTAACGGAAGGTGAGAGGAGAGTCATCCACGCCTCTCTTTCTTCGGCGATCCGGGTGCATCCGTGAGATCGTTATGGTGCGTCTGTTTAGAGGAGCGGCCACGCCTCGGAGCTGCGCCCGGCTCTGAGGGCGGGGGACTGACCTCTGACTCAGGAACCCATCAATTCACGACGGACGGAGCACTCGGGACGCATCGCCAGGTTGCGGCGTTGGGGGGTCCACTGAGGCCTTTTTTCAGGCCCGAAAATCTGCCCGTGACGTGATTCGCCGTTTTCCACTAGAATCCCGCCACGGAGCGGAAGCAAACGTTCTGGTGGAACTCCGACGAACAGAGGCGTCGTCACCAGGACCATCCGCTCCCGAGGCAATGGCCAGGACGCGGCCATGAGCTGCCCTCAACGCCCCGGATTCGTAGGGAGACAATCGGATGAGTCGCAGAACCTCCTGGAACGTGTGGCGTCGCATGAATGCGGCGCTGGGGACGCCGTTCGTGCTCGTTGCCCTGTGTGCTGCCGCGTCGGCGCAGGGCGTGACCGTCGAACAGGTCCTCGCCTACCGCCCCAGCCAGCAGGAAGTGGAATGCGACAGCCCCACGGGAGACGAGATCGCCAAGTGCGAGCTCAAGGTCGACCAGGAGGGAAAAGGGTCCGCCTGGGTCGTGTACGGTCCGCAGGGGACCATCATCCGCCGGTTCGTTGACTCTGACGGCAATAAGGTCGTCGACCAGTTTCGCTATTATTTGCACGGCCTGGAGGTCTTTCGCGATATCGATTCGAACGAGAACCGCAAGATTGACCAATGCATGTGGTTCAACACGGGCGGAACACGCTGGGGCGTCGATACCAACGAAGACGGCCGCATCGACGAATGGAAACGCATCTCCGCAGAGGAAGCCTCGCGCGAGGCGATCCATGCCATCGCTGCCGGGAACATGGATTCCCTGAATGCCGTGTTGGTCAACGCGGCCGATCTGCAGACGCTCAAAATGTCGCCAGACCTGAGTAAGCAGGTTCTGGAGTCCGTCAAGGATCCCGCGGCTCAGGTCCGTGAGATCACCGCCAAATCGAAAGTGCTCAAACCAGGAACGAAGTGGGTCCGCTTCGACACCTCGATGCTCATGCCCAATCTGATCCCGACAGCGATCGACAAAGCCGGGCAGGACCTGGTCGTTTATGAAAACGTGATGGCGATCGTGCAGAATGGTGAAGAGACCGGCTTCGTCCAGATCGGCGAAATGGTCCGCATCGGCGACGTCTGGAAACTGACCGGCATCCCGCGACCCGTTGAAGGCGACGCGATGCAGGTGGCGGCCGGCGGATTGCTGATGCAACCGTCGTTCGGCGCTACGGCGGATCAGACGGCTCCCGTGGGAATCACGCCCGAGGTCCAGGCGCTCCTGGAGCAATTACAGAAGCTCGATGCGGACGCCCCGGGCGCCGGAGCCTCGCTCAAGGCCATGGAGCGTTACAACGTGGCTCGAGCCAAGCTTCTGGGTGATCTGGCGACTTCGGCAACGTCGCCCGAGAATCAGGAGATGTGGCTTCGTCAGCAGGTGGAGGGAATCACAGCCGCCACGCTGGCAAATGCCTATCCCAACGGGCTGCTCGAACTGAAAGTCATCGAGAAGGCCGTGATGCAAAAGTCGCCGCAGTCGGCATTGGTGCCTTACGTCGTCTTTCAGCGCATTCTGGCCGAGTACAGCACGCGGTCGCAATCGGTCAAAGCCAACGAGCAGGAAGAGTTTCAATCGTGGTGGGCACAGCAGCTTGAAGGCTTTGTGCGTGCCTATCCCAAAGCCGAGGATGCCCCAGACGCGCTGTTCCAACTGGCCA
>JAHBXU010000294.1 GCA_019636315.1 Planctomycetaceae bacterium
CAGGAGTCGAATCCTGGCGTGACAGGAATTGCAGCCTCCGCCCGCGCCGCACGTTCGCACAACGTCTCTCACGGTTTCTGCACCGTAGAAAATGACGGATTCGGCGACCTGCGATTCCTTGACCTGGAGGCAATGACAAAGCACGCGGTCAGTGGTGGCTTCACGGCAGAGCACGTCGGAACTCTCAGCGGCGGGAGCGAATCAATGAGCGGCAGGCAGGTTGATGTTGAGACTCAGTCTCAGCTCCTCCAGCATATCCACCCGTCCTTCCTCAAGTCAACTGGTTCAGTTGAAAATCGTGCAGGACGAACCGGATAGCGGCCGGCGAGATCCATGCGTTAGCAGGCGACCCTTCCCGCAAGCACGGCGGCAGATGGCGACCCGCTGAAGAGACGCAGCACGCAGGCCAAGCTCCTCAGGAAGCGGCCCGCGGATTCAACGACCATTCCGCACGAAATCGCGGCACCGCCGTTGGATGCTGGCTTCAGACGCCGGATTTCAGTTGCGTCCGGCGCATCCGATCACGGGCACGGGACAGCGTGGGCCCGATCGTATTTTCGGGAACACGGAGCGAACGGCTGATTTCCCGGTAGGTCTTGCCCTCCAGGTGGAACAGCCTCACGATCGCGGCTTCCCGGCGGGGAAGATTTCGCAGCATTTGCTGCAGTTCCTCGCTATCCTCGACGCGCTGCACGTCTGAACCGTCGGATCGTGTGGCATCGATCGTGGCGACGTGAGCGTCCACGTGGCCGAGCGCCTCCGAGCGGCGGCGACGGATGAGCTCTCGCACGACAACTCGCCGGGCGACGACCGTCAGATAGGTCGCCAGCGAACTTCCTCCGCGAAAGTTCCGCAGTACCGCAAAATCATCCTTCACCAGCGTCAGGAACACTTCCGCGCACAAATCATCAATGTCCGCAGGTCCCAAGGCGACCGACCGCGCATGGGCCGTGTGATTGATAACGTGCACAAACAGCCCGATAAAGCGGTCGACGAAGTCCTCCCAAGCCCCTGGCGTTTGTGTCAGGCACTGCTTGAGCAGATTACGGTCGAGTACGGTGAGCGCCACGGCTTGTCGGCTCCACAGTCACCTCATGTGACTCCACCTCCGTTAACGCACGGAAGCATCTCCTGTTTACAGAGATTTCGGTCGAAATCTTCAGGAACTCTTAGAGGAAAAGCCATTCCGCGAATTCGTTTGCAGGAACCCGTGGTGAGGCGTGGGGGCAACATTTGTGCTGCACCCGATTCCCCAGTGTATCCCTCCCCGGTTCCGGCGACAAGAGGGAGGACTGTTGTGATGGCGTTAATCATGCAATGCAAGCAGGTTATGTCATGGATTGTCGCACTGGTGGTAAGCCCATAAGAAGCTTGACACTCCGCCGGTGGCGTCCTAATATCGCGGCGGTTGCAGGCCGCAACTTGCGTTCTGACTCGCGGTTGCGACTGCCGGTCGGTTTTCCGCCTGCAGCGGTGGCCCGATCGGATCTCCAAACGACTCGTCTGTCGCGGTGTTTCGTGCAGACTGGAGATGCGGCCCCCGATCGCCGATGTTACGGTGAGGGAATCGAACGACGCTCCCCCGACACGTCCGTGGACGGCGCGCGTTTTGACCCATTCCGGCGAAGTCGTCCAACTTCACTCGAGCGCCAAGGAACCTGTCGCCATGACACATGTTGTTGCCGAACCCTGTTTCGGATGTAAGTACACCGATTGCGTCGTCGTCTGCCCGGTCGAGTGTTTCTACGAAGGGGAGCAGATCCTGTATATCCACCCGGACGAGTGCATCGATTGCGAGGCATGCGTTCCCGAGTGTCCGGTCGAGGCCATCTTCCATGAAGACAATCTTCCGGAAGAGTGGGCCGGCTACAAAGAGCTGAACGCTGAGATGGCGCCCCAGTGTCCGGTGATTACCGAGAAGAAGGAACCGCTCGGCGAGGCCAAATAGCGCCACGCGGATTTGGATGGCATGGCGTCACGGCATGAGCCGGGTCGCCATGCATTCAACGCTCGACATGTTCCTCTGCCTCATCGCGTGAGAGCCCGCTGCCGTCGGGTGCCGACAGCAATCGTCACCGTCACGTCTCCGAGTGCTCCTGACGCTCCGCGATCCAGGAACTGCCGCGCGGGGCAGGATGTGCTCTCATCGCGCTCGCTTAAAGCAGCGCCATCACCAGCCCGCTGCGGATCTTCGGGTCGAACCAGGTCGACTTGGGCGGCATGAAGCGGTTTTGCTCGCAGACGGCGATGAACTGATCCATCGTCACCGGGGCAAAGGAAATCGCAAAGGCGTATTCGCCGGCGTCCACGCGCGCCTTCAGGTAAGCGGAATCCTTGTTGCCGCCGACGAAATTGAGCCGCGCGTCCCGCGCATCGGTCATTCCCAGGGCGGCGTCAAACACATGCCGTTGGACGATGTCCGCGTCAATCGACTCCGCCGCATTCGCAGCGTCGAAGGTATGCGATTGCGGCGTCAGCTCATACCAGGTGCCCGCCGTATAAAGTCCAATCGTATGCACGTGATCGGGGCGGTAAGTCGGCAATGCACCAAGCGGTTTGATCGTAAAGGCCTTCTTGAGTCGTTCAAGCAGCACTTCGGCACGCAGCCCTACGTCCTCGACCAGTCGATTGTAAGGTTCCAGGTGCAGGCGGTCGGTCGGAAAGAAGACGGCCAGAAAGTGCTCTTTCTTCAGGGCCGCTGCTGCCGCACTGCGGTGGTTGCCGTCAGCCACATAGGCCAACGGCTCCTCGGCCAGGAGTTGGGTGAATCGTTCGACGTCGTTCGTTTTGGTGACCAGCCACACGCGGTGCGTGTTGCCGGCTTCGTCCAAGGCCGTGTAGTTCGGCTCGCGGGCATCAGCATACGATTCGAGCGCGTTGAGTAATTGTCCCTCGCGGTCGCGCACGGCGCAGTTGACCGTGCCGATGTACGAGTTGGTCGCCTGGATCAGCCTGGCGCGGCCTTCGGCTTTCTCCGGGCGAATCCCCTCATTGCGGACGATGACGCCGCCCGGATTGTCGTCAGTGCGAATTTCGTTTGTTTGCCCGAAGCCCCCCAATCCCATCTGACGCACATCCAGACGGCGGGGAGAAACGATCTCATACACCCACAAGAGATTTGACATGACCCGTGTGTCATCAGACGCGACGAGGACATCGAAGTTCTCCTTGGCAAGTTCGAGGGCCTCCGGCGATCCATCGTCGAGTCGCTCGTCGAAATCGTCGACGTCGCAATGGGCCATCGTGATCCGCAGCACGCAATCCGGCCGGGACTGGATCAGCGCGAAGACTTCGTGATCGCCTTGAAACTCGTCATAGTTGGGCGCACTGATGCGCGAAGCCGCGTCGCTGTCGAGTGGAACGAGCGCACTGGGAACGGGTGAGATGGAAACCATTGATGAGGAATTATGAGTTCAGGAATGGGGAGTCGCGTGGTGACCCGTCGTCACGCGGGTGTGCGGCGGAATCATCTTCAAAGAGGGCCTGCGTTTCAATTGAGTGGAGCCACGTTGACGTCTGGCCAGTTCGGAAATCGGTTCAAAAAGGTGACGACCATCTCCGACCGGATGCGCGCGAGGAGTTCCGGCGTTAGCAGGGTGCGGTGGTCGCGGCCGGCATGAAGCTCGACCACGGCGTCGCTCCCCCGTTCGGCGAGAGACGCATTGAGGAGCATCGTGGCCCCTTCCAGTAGGAACGTGTCCTCCATCCCCATAAATACATGGAGCTTTCCGCGCAGTTGCGGGGCCAATTCATCCCAGCGGCGGTCCAGTTGTAACCGAATGTCATATGGCTCCCACCTCGATGCGAGCGTTGTGTCGATCGCACCGGTTCTCCGGTCCCACAGTCGTTGCGGCTCGCCGTCCGGACCACGTGGGCTGAACACGGCCTCGAAACTGTGAAGTTGGCCGCCTGGACCGAGCACGTATTCCATCCAGTCGAAGTCGTCGTACCATAACGCGGGTTCGCCCCTGATGCGGGCGATCGGCCGCCGTTGGCCTTGCGGGTCGACGTACATGTTCTCGCCCTCGCGATACAGGTTGATTCGTTGGAAATCCCGGAAATCGACGGGGTCCGGTGCGGTGCTCCACACACCACCAAAGACTTGGGGATAGGTGATCTGCAACCACAACGTGCTCCATCCGCCCGAGGAGTGCCCGGTCAGCAGCCGCGCGCCATCCGACGGAATACTGCGAAACTGCCGATCGAACTCAGGGAGGAATTCGGTGATCAGTGCTTCCCCGACCGGACCGTTGTTGGCGGAATCCGCGAAGACGTGATGCCCCAGCGGGCAACTCGGATCGAGCGTGACCCGCAGGAACTCGACGCCCTGAAGGTTTTGCTCTGAGACGGGCGTTGACCTGCGTGCATCAAAATGTGTTCCACTGAACCCCGGGACATTGAAGATCGTCGGATACCGTCGTTCCGGTCGGTCCTGGTATGAGGCGGGGAGCACCACGGCCGCCTGGAGGAAGACGTCGCGTCCGTGGAAGTCGCTCAGAAGTTGTGAACGGACTTGCAGCAGCTTTGTCCAGGCGGTCTCCTCAAAGCGTGGCTCCTCGACAAGCCGATCGATGGCCAACGAGAATGAACCGTCATCGGCCGGCACAACTGCCACGGCGCTGTACCCATTCCCCGGTCCGGTTCCCACGAGAGGTGAGTGCGGATTGAAACGTGCGACGGCCTGGACACGCATTCCGCGAATGTCGACGTTCGAGAAATCGCGCGGAAACGTCAGGACGCCGTTCGTTTGTGGCGAGAGATGCAACGCTTCGCCCGGCGCCCAGTCCACGACGTCAGACGACAAGAACGGATCGGGATGAAACCAGTTCGGTCCCCGTCGAGGTTCATCCGACGTTGGGCTGAAGAACAAGGTGACGCGACCGGAAAAGGGGCGGTCGCGGATGTTCGGCGGGAATGTGAGCGAGATTTCACCCGCGGCGGCCATCATCGAACTCAGGGCGATGGCCGCCACGACTCCGCTTGCTATGATGGCGACCGCTCGGGCGCGGGACGGAGAATTCCGTCGCGACACGGTTCGCCCCCGCCGATGCTCCCTCCCTCGGCCTCGAACGATGAGACGATCAACCACGTCAGTGGGACTTGGAAGGGGTGGTGTCGAAGGCATGCGATGTTCGTCGTCGAGTGGTTGGAACGGCGAGAGGAGACCTGCGTTATGAATTCCGGGGCATCGACCGAAGAGCGTCTGGCGACGATCGAGGTGCTGTTGTCGCATCTCCAGCACGATGTCGACAAGCTCAATGACGCTTTGATCTCTCAGCAGGGGACGATCGACGAATTGCGCCGGTCCCTCGTCAAGCTCGAATCGCAGGTCGATCAGATGCCGTTTCCCGCGCAGGATCCGCTCGACGAACGCCCGCCGCACTATTGATGGCGTCGCCCGGCAGTGCTCGCCTTTGGCTCGGGGCAAAACATCAGACTCGACACCGGTTCCTCCCTGTTCCCTTTCCCCGCTCACCGAATGATGTCCGATTTCCTGCAACTGGCCGGCCAACCGATCCTCGTGACGGGCGTCGCGAATCGCAAGAGCGTCGCGTTTCACGTCGGGCGAGTGCTCGCGGAAGCGGGGGCGGACGTCCTCTACAGCGTGCGGAGCGAGGCGCGACGGGATTCCGTACGCAAGCTCGTGGGAGACGCCCCCATCTACGTATGCGACGTCGCGCAGCCGGAACACATCGAGCGCTTGCGGGATGACATCGAACACGACCAGGGGCGACTGCAGGGGTTCGTGCATTCCATCGCATTTGCCGACTATTCGGCAGGTTGGTTGCCGTTTCACGAGACGCCCCGTGCGGCTTTCCTGCAGGCGGTGGACGTGTCGTGCTTCTCGTTGATCGCACTCGCCAATGCGTTGCGGGACCTGCTCGATGA
>JAHBXU010000295.1 GCA_019636315.1 Planctomycetaceae bacterium
TTTGTCGTGAAGTCTGTCGCAGAGTTTGACGGCGTCGAGGAGGTCATTGAAGATGGCATAACCTTCGCTGAGAACGCGGCCAAGAAAGCGTCCCAGACATCGCAGGCGGTCGGTCTGTGGGCGATTGGCGAAGACAGCGGACTGCGAGTGAACGCCCTCGGAGGGGCTCCGGGCGTTTATTCGGCGCGATACAGCGGTGCGGGGGCCACCGATGAATCCAACAACGCCAGGTTGATTCAGGCATTGAGCGACATTCCCGATGCGCGCCGCGGCGCCGAGTACGTGTGCCACGTCGCCGTTGCCGATCCGTCGGGAGAGGTGCAGTTGAGTATCGAATCGACCTGTCGAGGACGGATCACGACGGCGCCTCGTGGGACCAATGGTTTTGGATATGACCCCTATTTTGAGATCCCGGAATACCATCGGACCTTTGGGGAACTGAGCCCGCTGGTTAAACAGCATCTGAGCCATCGAGCCCGGGCGTTTGACCGGCTGATCCCCGAACTGACGCGGGTGTTGAAGCGTTCCGATCATTAGTCCCGCTGCGGACCAGAGGGCGTTCGATCGCCAAGTGTGGGAGTCGGGACCAGGTGCGCCTGCCCGCGAATCCGCACAATCATCCCATTCTGCTCACAATTGCCAGGATATGGACTGGCGAACACGGGGCAACGGGATTATACTTCGTTGTCGAAACCTCTTGAGTGATTCAGGAAGGCCGAAGAGGGTTCGGATGAACCGGTCGAAAGTAAGCGAGTAGCGCAGCCCATTCTGGTGGAGTGCGTTTTTTCGACCAGGCGGGGCGCTGACTGGCTGAGCAAACATCCAGTCGATCCCGTTGGAAGTGTGACGGCAGGATTGCCGCACACGTTTGCTGCCGTCCATCGGTTGTGTTAACCGCTCTGGTAAGCCGCTCGCGTTCTTCGGAACGCAATCGACTCTGTGGCTTGCTTGTTGGCCCTGAGTTCTGCTCCGAGCGGTACGCCCTTCGGGGTCGCCCGGCGTCGACGATTGATCGTCTGTCCCGCGACCCGCAGAGTGATCGCTTGAAGCGTCGGCGAGGAGGACTCGCCGGCTTCTGTGCTCCACTGGTGTGCGGGCACACTCGCTGCCGAGCGGCATTTGCCGCCCGAAGAGGGGTGAGCGCCCGCAGCCTGATTGGAATGACCCTGTGGGTGTCTTTCCGGACGTTCGAGTTCGCGGTGCAGGGCAACTGTTGGCCCGCCGCACTCCAGGCCGTTTGGCGGTCAAGGTTCGGCAAGCTCCCAAATCCACAACTGACTGTAAGGAAAACCATTGAAGACATTTGAGGAACTGAATTTGATTGCGCCTGTTCAACAGGCGCTCGCGGAAGAGAAGTACGTCACGCCGACGCCCATCCAGGCGCAAACCATTCCCGCCGCACTGGAGGGACGCGATGTTCTGGGCTGCGCGCAGACCGGGACCGGCAAAACGGCCGCCTTCGCACTCCCCATCCTGAACCGGCTGGGACAGTCGAATCGCAAGTCGCTGGCAAACCGACCGTTTGTTCTGGTCCTGGCTCCCACGCGCGAACTGGCGATTCAGATCGGCGAAAGTTTTGCGACCTACGGTCGGCATTTGCGCTTGCGGCACGCTCTCGTGTACGGCGGCGTCAGCCAACTGCATCAGGTGCGGGCTCTCAGCCGCGGAGCGCACATTCTTGTGGCGACGCCGGGCCGCTTGCTCGACCTGATGAATCAGGGATACATCACGCTGGATCGGCTCGAAGTGTTTGTGCTGGACGAAGCGGACCGGATGCTCGATATGGGCTTCCTGCCGGATCTTCAGCGGATCATCGCCGAGCTTCCCGAGCAGCGACAATCGCTGTTCTTTTCCGCAACGATGCCTCCCAAGATTGTCGAGTTGTCAGAGCGTCTGCTGAATGAACCGGTCAGCGTCAACGTGACCCCGACATCGCGCAGCGTCAAGGCCATCGAGCAGCGGGTGATGTTCGTCGATCGCCGCAACAAGTTGCCGCTGGTGCAGAAGATCATCCGGGCTGGCGATGTCGATCGCGCCCTGGTCTTCACGAAGACCAAGCGAGGCGCCAATCTGCTCGCGGAGCAACTCGTCCATAGCGGGATTCGCGCCACCGCGATCCACGGCAACAAGTCGCAAGGAGCGCGGCAGCGGGCCTTGGAGGCATTTCGCCGCAAGCAGGTTCAAGTCCTGGTGGCGACGGACGTCGCCGCACGCGGCATCGACGTCGATGGTGTGACCCATGTGGTGAACTTCGACTTGCCCGTCGAGCCGGAAGCCTATGTCCACCGGATCGGCCGGACCGGTCGCGCCGGTGCGGCTGGAGTGGCCCTTACGTTCTGCTGCCCGAACGAACGTCGCGAATGGCGGGCCATCGAAAAGCTAATCGGACACGCGGTGCCGGTCAGCCCGGTCGATGTCCCGACAGGATCCGCCCCGGAGCCGGAGGTATCCCGTCCCGCTCCCGCGCCACGCCGTCAACGGGCCGACGCCGCTCAGCCTGCGGCCGTGTCGACCGGCGCGCATCGGCAGGGGCCGCATCGTCCGGCCGAGCACTCGCGACAGGGAGCGGCACTCAGCTCGGGGCGGAACGCGCGACGCAAAGGCTTTCGTCGCAAGCAACGGGCCAAGCAGCCGAGCTGACTCTTTGCCGATGGGCCTCAAACCCATCGGTCTCAATCTTCAATCAGCGAAGGAGCACGACCATCGCGCGAAACCAAAACACCTACGCCAAACGGCAGCGTGAAGCCGACAAAAAGGCGAAAGCCCAGGCGAAGCGAAACCGGCGTCTGAATCGAAAGCAGGGCGGCGCAACGCCGCTCCCTCTGGAGCCGCCCACCGCTGACCCGGAACCAAGTGAGGATTCGACGTAGCGTGATTTCGGCGAAGGATGCGGCCGGAAGGAGCCAGGCCAACGCGGTAGACACGGGAGGCAGCCGAGTTCGCGTGAATGTTTCACGCACAGGGGCCTGCCCCCGATTTCTTGAGAGTATGGGAAGCAGAGATGCCAGAAGGCACGATTAAGCGGATCACAGCGAAGGGTTTTGGATTCATCGAAGATGGAACCGGCACGGACATGTTCTTTCACAGTTCATCCGTTGTCGGCACGAGCTACGAACAGCTCCGTGAGGGACAGCGGGTTGCCTACAACGTCGGCCAGGGACCGAAGGGCCCCCGGGCCGAAAACGTCAAGGTGATCTAAACTCACCTGGCGGACGCAAGCCTGCCGCGTGACCCCGCGAGACCTTTTCTGTCAAGCGGGGGGATTGCGGTGAATCTCGTTTCATTTTGGCGTCCTGGCGCGGCACGAACGCGTCAACTGCCACAGTGTCGGCGTCGCGTGCTCATGCGGCATCACCGGGTGAGCATGGCGTCGTGGAATGAGATGCATTTAGCACATGACGGACCAGCTTCCTTTAGGAGCGGGTCGTTGACGTTTCCGCGCGCGACGCGTGTTTGCCGAATGGGATGGGGACGTCGTCCGGTGTTCCTCGTCCCGTTGCGAGGACGATCGTTTCGTTTCGACGGAAGATGTAGTCCCAATGACAGGCGACGAGCGCAGAATGTCCGCAAAAAAGCCGCAACCTCTCATCTCCCGCCCCAAGCATGACCGCTGCCCCGTCTGCGGTGAGATCAGCTATTCGCAAACCGGCGTCCATCCACAGTGCGCTATGCGGCAGGCGGATGCCAAGCGTATGAAGCACATCGCACGCAAGCCGGCAGCCGCATCGCGAAAGTCGGTCGATGCCGCCAAACCGTGGCAACGAATCTGCCCGAAATGCAAAGCCCTGCAACATATCCGTAAGAAGGTCTGTCCTTGCGGCCACACGTTTCCGGTGCCCTCCACCGTCTCACAACGCTAAACTCGTACAAGTTCTATTAGCGAAGCCAGCGTGTGAGTTCCGATGAACAAAGCGTTTGTGCGTGAACCCGAGGCAGACGGACGGGCCTATTGTCCCCGCTGCGGTTCCCTGGGAACGCCGGTGGTTCAAGAGACGCTTGATCACCACGTATGCCCGGCGGCCCGTCCGAACCTCGGTGAATCGGCCTGGTTTTGTGCATTCCCCGAGTGTGACATCGCCTATTTCGATCTGTTTGAGCGGTCTGTCGAGGTGAGCGATCTGAACACCCCGGTGTATCCGAAGTCGGCAACGGCGCCGATCTGTGCGTGTTTCGGCTTGATGATCGAGGAGATCGAGGCTGACGCGCACGAAGGGGTTCCGACGCGAATTCGCGAGCTGTTGGCCAAGTCGCAATCGAATGCAGCCCAATGCCACCGGCTGGCCGCCGACGGACGATGCTGCATGCGTGAGGTTCAGCGGTTGTATCTGCGACAAGTGGCCGACCGTAGTGCATGACGCCGGCTGCTGCGGGCAGGGATGCTTCTTCCTGTGACGGCGTGAACCGAACGTCACGCCCATGGGAGTGCGAGCGGTCCGCAGGCCCGTCGGGAATCGCTTCGTACAGAGTCAGCGTGGTCTTTCCGCGCGCGGCACTGACTCGTTAGAGCGTTGGCTCCCACCCCGGTTCGTACTCGCGTTTCCAGTAACCCATCGCTTCGTCATCGCCGAGAATATGCCCATCCTCGGGACGGCAGTTGAGCGTGCGGCCCGTGCGGTGGGCGATGTTGCCCAGATGGCATAGCAGCGTGCTCTTGTGTCCGGTTTCGATCTCTGCCGCCAGCAGCGCGGGATCGTTCGCTCGGATCGCCGCCGCGAGATTCTCAATGTGCAGGTCCTGATCGTACGTTCCTGCTGCCTCTTCAATCAGCTTATCGGCGCGATCGAAGATCTTGTAGCTGCCGTTGCTGTCGATCTCGACGGTCCCTTCTTCGCCTGTAAACGAGGCGAATCCGGTCCCCCCCTTGTGCTTGCTGCAACTGAGTCCGGTCCACGTAATCTGTCCACGGTCCGCAAATTCGAAAGCAACCGTGTGCGTGTCGGGCGTTTCCTGATCATCGTCCCAACGATAACGGCCGCCCGAGGAAACGACGCGGATCGGGTAGTCGACGTTCATTCCCCAGCGGCAAATGTCGAGTGCGTGCACGCCATTATTGCCGAGTTCGCCGTTACCCCAGTGCCATTGCCAATGCCAGTTGTAGTGCCGCGAGCGTTCGCCATCGAGCTCAAACTCCTGGTAGGGACGCCGCGGAGCCGGCCCCTGCCACAGATCGTAGTCAAAAGCCAACGGGACCTCGGCGTCAACCGCACGACCGATGGACGGCCGCAGGCTGTTGTACCAGGACTGCGCCAGATAGACGCGACCGATGACGCCGTCGTGCAGCTTCTGAACTGCCTCCATGTAACCGGAACCGGTGCGCCGTTGTGAGCCCATTTGCACGCAGCGATTGTACTTCCGCGCGGCCTGCACCATCAGCTCCCCTTCCCAGGGATTGTGGCTGCAGGGCTTCTCGACATACACGTGCTTGCCCGCTTTGCAGGCGAGAATGGTAGCCGGCGCGTGCCAATGATTGGGAGCCGCACAAACGAGAATGTCGATTTCGGGATCGTCGAGAATCTGCTGGAAATTGCTGATCGATTCGGGGCGGTATCCGACATCCTTTTCCACTTCTTCCGCACAGGCCGACGCTCGGTAGTCGTCGACGTCGCAGGCATATTTGAGCCGTACATCCTTGCGGCGAGAGAAACTCCGGGCGAGCGAGCGACCGCGGCTGAGTCCCATCACTCCCACGACGAGTTGTTCGTTCGGCGATGACGAGTTCGGCGTTTGACCCAACACAGCGGGCGCAAACACTGCAGCGGTCGTTCCCGCGATCGACGAGGAGAGAAAACTCCGACGATTCACTCGTTGCGGCATAGCAAACTCCAGGCAGTTGACAGTTTGAAGACGAGTCGGTTGTGCTGCGCCCCAGACTACCCCGCCGCCGC